>JACMJB010000086.1 GCA_014380815.1 Armatimonadota bacterium | reverse complement strand
CGGCATTAGCGCCGCAGTCTCGTGAAGCCATCTCAACGACGCTGCTTGGAGGAGGGGAAGATCGCAGGGAAGCAGAGCGACGGCCCCGAACCCGGTAGTGCTGGCGACCGCGTAACGCAGCGCCGTCGCCAGGCCGCCCGCAGGACCGAGACCCGGCAGATCGTCTCGAAGGAAGGTCACAGAGGTCACAGATCCTGTGTCTTCCGCCCCCTCGGACCAATCCGGGGGGCGGTCTCTTCCGATCACAAGGACCGTGGCGGAGACCTGGGCCGCGAGGGTCACGGTGCGCGCCAGCAGGTTCCCCTCGCCCGCTTGCAGAGAGGGCAGGGATGCCTTATCCCGACCCATCCGCCGGCTTTCCCCGCCGGCCAATATTGCGCTGATTACATTCATCCTGATGGTATTCTACAAGCAATGCTCCGCCAATTTTTTGCGTACTACCGCCCCCATCGCCTGCTGTTCCTAACCGACTTCTCCTGCGCGGTTCTCTCCGGACTGCTGGAACTAGCCTTTCCGCTGGCGGTCAAAGCGTTTGTGGACCGCCTCCTGCCCAGCCAGAATTGGGGCCTGATCCTGGGAGCCGCCACCGGCCTGCTGATGATCTATCTGGTGAATACCGGCCTTCAGTACATCGTGAACTACTGGGGGCATGTGCTCGGTATCTCCATTGAGACGGAGATGCGGCGAAAGATCTTCGATCACCTTCAGAAGCTCTCGTTTCGGTTCTATGACAACCAGAAAACGGGACGCCTGGTCGCCCGTGTGACCAAAGATTTGGAGGATGTCGGAGAGGTCGCGCACCATGGCCCCGAAGATGCCTTCATCGCCGTGATGACCTTTCTGGGTTCGTTCGCCCTGATGTTTACCCTGAATCCCACGCTCGCCCTGATTACCGGCCTGGTCGTGCCGCCGATGACCTGGATCTCCGCCCGCTACGGCAGCGCCATGACGCAGACAATGCGGACCCTGTTTGGACGGGTGGGGGATTTCAACGCGCGGATCGAGGAGAACGTGGGCGGCATTCGCGTGGTGCAGGCGTTCGCGAACGAGGACCATGAGCGTGCCCTCTTCGCGAAAGACAACGAAGGATACCGCGAGACAAAGCTGGACGCGTATCGTCTGATGTCGAAAAGTATGTCGCTCAGCTACATGACGATGCGGATCGTGCAGCTTTTTGTCATGATCGCGGGCGCGTACTTCGTGCTGGACCGCAAACTGACCGTCGGCGGGTTCATGGGGTTTCTGCTGCTGGTGAACGTCTTTTTTCGCCCGGTCGAGAAGATCAATGCTGTGCTTGAAACGTACCCGAAGGGAATCGCGGGCTTCAAGCGCTACGCCGAGCTACTGGGAACCGAGCCAGACATCGCGGATGCGCCGGACGCCATGACGGTGGGACATCTGCACGGCGAGATCCGTCTGGACGGTGTGAGCTTCGGGTACGATGCGCACAAAAAAGTGCTGAGTAATATAGACCTTGCTATCTTCCCCGGCGAAACTGTGGCGTTTGTCGGTCCGAGCGGGGCGGGGAAAACAACGATCTGCTCGCTGGTGCCCCGTTTTTACGAGATTGACGCGGGCAGTATCACCGTGGATGGCATCGATATACGGAAGATGACGCTCGCTTCGCTTCGCCGCAATATCGGGATCGTGCAGCAGGATGTCTTCCTGTTCGCCGGGACGATCCGTGAGAATATCGCCTACGGACGGCTGGATGCCAGCGACATGGAGATCCACGAAGCGGCGCGCCGGGCGCGGCTGGAGGAGATGATCACACGTCTGCCCGAGGGGTTGGATACGGTGATCGGGGAGCGGGGCGTGAAGCTTTCCGGTGGGCAGAAGCAGCGCCTGGCGATCGCGCGGATGTTCCTCAAGAACCCGCCTATTTTAATCCTCGATGAGGCGACCTCTGCCCTGGATACCGAAACGGAGCGGGCGATTCAGGCATCGCTTGCTGAACTTGCCGTGGGCCGCACGACCCTGGTGATCGCACATCGTCTGGCGACCATTCAGAACGCGGATCGGATCGTGGTCGTGGATGAGACTGGGATCGCGGAGCAGGGGCGGCACAGTCAGCTGGTCAATGCCGGGGGGATCTACCAGCGCTTGCACGAGGCACAGTTCGGCGCGCTGGGGTACGAGACGTCGCCGCTCGGCAGTGATTCCGGCCCGATTGTCGCTGGCAGTCGGTGACCGAAAAGAGATCGGGGCAAGGCACCTGCCCCGATCCGTAAAAACCTGATGCTACTTACCCATAGCCCGCAACGTTTCCCGGATTCGGCGCGGAATGTCGAACCAGATCCCGTCCCTGCTGCCTTCCTCGACCACGTACCACCGGGCTATGGGTAAGTAGCATTCGGTGTTCTGGACCGATTCGCATAAGCGGAAGACCTCGGGCCAATCTGCCTTCCCCTAGCCGATCACCGACTCATCGGATGCTCCGCCGAACTCCTTCCAAGCAGCGGAACGCGCGCGGTCCGGAAATTTCCGCAACGCACCGATGGGAGCGCCGCCGTGCTTAAGTGAATACCGCAGCAGGTCAGCCCATTGTCGGCGTACCTCTGGCGGATGGTGCGGGCGGAGTGCCCCAGCCATTCGAGCGAGTCGCCGCTGTATCCTCACGGCTCCGCGCCCTGGTAGCCGATCTCGGCGACCGTTTTGAGGGTTGCGGGAAGATCGCGGGTAGCCTCACCGTTCGTCGCCGCCATGTGTTTCACTTCCAAGCCTTTTCCGGGGTGTAAGGATCAATCGCCGCGCTTTGGGACTGCTCCCGGATCTCATTCGCGGTCAGCTCCCGTTCGGCCTTGCTCGATAGATAGATGCCTTCGCTGATCAGGGCGGCATTCAGGCCATATTCCGCGGTCGGCAGCAGGGGGACACGGCCCAGCAGTGCGCCAGCCCAGTGCTTTTGCGACGAGTCGTACCAGACGGTCTCCGGGTCGCAGGCGTGCCAGCGGGAGTCGGACGCCTTCACATCGAAGGTCGCGCTGAGCGGCATATCGCTCAAGCTCGCGAAGTAGGTAAGCGGGTTCAGACGTAGCCCGCCCTGACTGCCGAGGACCTTGCTGGCCTCCTGGCCGTCGTGATGCACCGCCCAACTCTCCTCTATGTCAAAGGAGATGCCGCCCTCCATCCGTACCCAGCCCAGGCCCATCTCCTCGACACTGTAACCGCTGAAGGAGCGCCGTTCCTCGTCCATGTCCAGCGCCTGGTGAGCCGCGCCGGTCACGCTTTTGACCGCAGGGTTGCCGATCAGGTGCAAGATCTGGGCGATATGGTAGATTCCCATGTCATAGAGCGCGCCACCCGCGGAGATGCTCTTGTCCACGAAAGTCGCCGAGCCGTAGCCGTCCACAAACGGTCGCCCCCGCCGCCGATAGCCAAACGAGCGGGCATAGTAGATCTTCCCCAGGTGACCATCGCGAACGATGCGCTGGGCGGCGCGCGCCTCGGGTCCGTACAGGGTCGCCATCTGAATGTGAAGCATCCGGTCCGAGTCCCGGGACGCCTGCAGCATGTCGGCGGCATCCCGGTACGTTCCCGCCATGGGTTTTTCGCAGTACACATGCTTTCCGGCCTTCAGCGCCGCGATCGCGACCGGGGCGTGTTTGTTATTGTGGACACAAACATCCACGGCATCAATGTCATCCCGCGCCAGCAAGCTCTGAAAATCGGCATAACCGTCGGCGATCCCGAAATCCCGCCGCGCGGTCTCCACCTTTTCCGGTGAGAGATCGCTCACCGCGACCACACGGACTTCCGGTATCTGACCGTAAGTTTTGAGGTGGCTGGTGCCAATCTGCCCGGCCCCGATCAAACCGATTCGCAGGGGTTCGTTCATCTCAGGTACTTCCTTCATTTTGGTTACGATATTTTACGACAAACAAAAATTTCTGAACAGTTC
Organism: Armatimonadota bacterium; assembly: GCA_014380815.1. Classification (GTDB taxonomy): domain Bacteria; phylum Armatimonadota; class Armatimonadia; order Armatimonadales; family Armatimonadaceae; genus JACMJB01. The sequence continues at coordinate 2,940 of JACMJB010000086.1, read as the reverse complement.
TACTTGCGCAGTGCCTCGAGCAGCTCTTCGAGTGTCCGGCTGGCTTCGGTCAGCGCTAGCTGGGGAGCCGGAGAGCGGACAATCCACAAAGCGGCTTCGTTCATCGCTCCCGACAACAGGTGGGCCAGAGCCTGGGTGGAGTGGGTCTCGATAAGACCTCGGGCCACTAATACATCCAGGACTTCTTTCAGCAGCCTGAACGAGTTCTCGGCATCCATCTCCCGCCAAGCCTCCCACCCCAGCACTGCGGGAGCATCCGTCAGCATGATCTGCTGTACCTCTTTATCCAAACTGGACGCCAAGAAGGCACGACAGCCTAGCTGTAACTGCTCCCAGGGGTCCGCTCCCTGGCTGGAGGCTTCCTCGACCTGCCAGGCGACTTTCTGCTGCACCTCGCTCAGCACCGCTCTAAACAGGCCCTCTTTGCTCGAAAAGTGATGGTAAAGCGCCCCCCGGGTAAGCCCTACCTGCTGGACTATCTCCTCGGTCGCGGCCTGCGCATACCCCTGCCGCGCGAAAATCTCGCGTCCTGCTTTGATGAACCGACGGATCGTCTCCGTGCGTTGCTCTGCTTTGGGCTGCCCTTTCATCAATCCGTTTCCTTTGCTGACTTTCATCGCGGCTCCATTGACATACGTTCTGTCTGTATGTATAATAGATGTGTCAAACGACTTGTTTTCATAGTAGGTGATAAGGGGAATTTTATGCAACTGAACCGCTTTTACCCGGTGATCGGTACCGACATGATCGCGCAAAGTCAGGAGTTTTACGTCGCACATTTTGGGTTTGCGGTCACCTTCGCGTCCGATTGGTATGTCAGCCTCAAACTGACGCGGCAAACCCTGTACGAGATGGCACTGGTGGATTACACGCACCCGAGTGTGCCGACTGCATTCCAGCGACCGGTGCAGGGGCTGATCTTGAACTTCGAGGTCGAGGACGTGGACAGCGAATACGACCGGCTGATCCACAAAGTCGGCTTACCTCTGCACAAAGAACTGCAGGATGAAGTGTTCGGGCAGCGTCATTTCATTACCGCCGACCCGAGTGGGGTGTTGATTGACCTGATTGAGATTATTCCCCCAAGCCCGGAGTTCGCGGCCCAGTACACCGAGAACCTCTGGGACAGGTGATCCGGGCGGACCGATTGCGGCCTCCGGGCTTGGGGAAGATCCGCCGGATCGTTCTATTTGGGTTCCCCGTCACGGGGCTTGGCCTCTGTCGCAGCTTTGGGGTCAAGCCCGCCGCCATAGCTTTGACCGAGGTTCGGGGGCGGCCCCTTCGGTTTATTTTGACCCGGTCCCCCCCCGCCGGATGAGGGATTACCCTGGCCTGCTTTGCCCGGTTTCTGGCCCGGTTTCTCCGGAGAAATCGGTTTTATTACCGCCCCTTCTTTGGTGGCATCGGTGGGATCGAGGACGATCCGATCCTGGGCGGAAATCCCCGCCACGATCTCAATGCTTTGGCCAAAGTCGCGTCCGACAACGACTGGGGTAAGGCGGACTTTGTTCTCGCGTGTCACGGTCGCGATCTGGGTCCCCCGGGCATCCGCGATCAGGGCGCTTGCCGGCACCACCAGGGGCGGGTTCAGGCGCTTCACCGTGAACGCGATCTGCGCGTACATTCCCGGCAGCAGGCGGCGGTCCCGGTTGCTGATCTGTATCTCGGTCAGCATGGTCCTGGTCTGCGGGTCGAGCGAGGTCGCCGTCCGGGTCACTCGTCCCGTGAAGCGGCTGCTGGGGAACTCCGAGACATTGATTTTCGCGGGGATACCGGGCCGGATATTTGTCGCGAAGGATTGGGGCACATTGACCTGAATCCTGAGGATATCGAGGCGGGCGATCCGGTACAGGCTGGCGCCCGGCGACACGACCGCGCCCCCAACGCCCCCGGTATCCGTGGCTCCCGCGGCTCTCTGACCGGAGGGCGAACCGCCCCCGGATCGCGGAGCGCTTTGACCAGCACCCGAGTCACCGGGGGCGCCCGATCCCGCCGCGGACCCATTTGCACCAGCAGTACCCACGGGCGCACCACTCCCCGCCTGGCTGTCTCCGGCTGCGCCGCCGGCGATACCCGTATCCGGGGTGCTTCCGTACATCCCGGAGCGTGCCGAACCCGATCCGGTGCCGGAGGGGTCCGCCATGCCCACCCCAGCGGCTGCGCCGCCGGTATCCGCCCCAAGATCGCCCGCCCCGCCGCCGCTCTCAGCAGAGGCATTCCCATTTCCAGCAAAGGTGCCGGAGTCCAGCAGGCGAGCGGTCACCACACCGGCAAACGGTGCGCGGACCTGCTGGAAGGAACGCAGGACACCGAATCGGTTCAGATTGGCCTGGCTCGCCGCCACGTTGGCCTGGGCAGCACCCACGTTCGCCTTCGCGGAATCGAGGGCGGCCTCGTAAGCGGCAATGTCTTCGCGGCTTGCTTTGACAGCTGCCTCCAGCGCGGCGACATTTGCCTGATTGTTTTTATAGGCCGCCACTTTTTCGTCCGCGGACTGCTGCGAGATCGCGCCCTCTTTGACCAGATAGAGCCAGCGATCACGGGTCACCTGCGCCAGATTCCGGTCGGCGCGGGCCTGTTCCAACTGCTGGCGCTGCCGTTCGGCGTTCTGGCGCGACTGCGCCAGATTTGCCAGTGCCCGCGCCTGCTCCGAACGCTGCTGCACGACCTGTGCTCTGGATTGGGAAAGCTGCGCGTAGGCTTCGCGGGCCTGCTGGTCTACTTCCGGAGTATCAATGACCGCCAGGATCTGGCCCTGGCGCACCGTGTCTCCGATGTCTACGAGCCACTGCCGAACGTATCCTGTCGAGCGCGCCGAGATGTCCGTCTCCTGAACGGCCTGTATGTTGCCGGGGAGTGTCAGAGCGGTCGAGGCCGGGCGGCGCAGCCGACAACCGACAAGAAACAACCGGACCCAGGAGCCCCGTTGATTAGGAAGTT
>JACMJB010000085.1 GCA_014380815.1 Armatimonadota bacterium | reverse complement strand
CCCGTTACTACGGCTATCCGCCAAATAACGAGGCATTTACGTGGGACTACTATATTGAGTCGTATGCGCAAAAGTCAGGAAACAATGGCGCGTATGGTGGTGGCAAAAACCCGTATCTGGAGTGCCCCAGTGATAGTGTAAACCGCACTCCTTACTTCGGCAGGGAAACGTTCCGCAGATCCTATGCCGTCCCCAGTTGGTACCGCTCTGATCTCGCCTGGAATGATGAAAAAACCACCGGCCCCAACCAGGGGTTTGCAGCAGGGCGAGCACTTGCGGAGTTCGCGGCTCCGGCAAGCACCATTCTGGTCGTGGAGGCGCAGACGGTAAACAATCGCATCGGCCATAACCAAGACGCTTGGATTCGTGGAACGAGCGCGCAGGCTGTGGCTCCCGTCAAACCGAGCCACTCCGGCGGTTGGAACTACGGATTCGCGGACGGGCACGCCAAGTGGATGAGGCCCGAACAGACGATTACCACGCCCGGCAAGACCTATCCGATGGTCAATTCGAGCGGTTATAACTGCCCGGGAACGCCCTCCATTCCCTGCGGCATGTGGAGCATCGCTGACAACGACTAGCCGTGTGAAACCATGGAACCCTGCAACTCGCGGGGTTCCGACCCCATTATCTGCATCATCCGCTTACAGGTTCACAACGATGTTAACGATCTCGCGCTGCGTTGCTCTCACGCCCCTGCTGATAGCTCTGTTTAGCACGGCAACGCGGGCGGATGTCCGCCCCGCTGCTCTGTTTACGGACGACCTCGTGCTCCAGCGGTCACAGCGGCTGCCGGTTTGGGGACGGGCGGACCCCGGCGAGGCCGTCACGGTGACGCTCGGAAAAAGCGCGGCGTCCGCTGTCGCCGCCACGGATGGTAAGTGGATGGTTACACTGCCGCCACAAAAAGCCGCCACTGGCCTGACGCTGACGATAGCCGGGAAGAACACACGGACACTGCGCAATATCGCGGTCGGCGAGGTCTGGGTCTGCGCCGGGCAGTCCAACATGGAGCTTCCGCTCAGCAAAGCGCGGGATGCCGAAGCCGAGATCGCTGCGGCCACGCTGCCGGACATCCGCCTGTTCAAAGTCCAAAACGCGGTGAGCGACACGCCTCGCCCGGACGTGCGAGCGGTCGGCGGGGCGTGGAAAGTCTGCGAACCCGCGTCCGTCCGCCAATTTTCCGCCGTGGGCTACTTCTTCGGACGCGAGCTTCACCGACGCCTGAAGGTGCCCATCGGCCTGATCAGCTCGGATTGGGGGGGCACTCCCGCTGAAGCCTGGACCAGTCGGCCCGCGCTGGAGGCATCCCCCGAACTGCGCCCCCTGCTGACCGATTGGGAGGCGCGGATCGCCGCCCACCCCAGCAAGCTGTCCATCTACGAATCGGAAACCCTGCCCCAGTGGCAGGCCGCGGTCGAGAAGGCAACTGCCGACGGGAAACGTCCTCCCGGCAAGCCTCAGTCTCCGGACGGTCCGGACAGTCCCCAGCGGCCCGCCACCCTGTTCAACGGCATGATCGCGCCGCTGATGCCATATGCCATCAAAGGGGTGGTCTGGTATCAGGGCGAGAGCAACGCTGAGACACCAGCCCGCGCCGCCCAGTACCGGACGCTGTTCCCTACCCTTATCCGGGACTGGCGCGCCCGGTGGGGGGGAGGGGACTTTCCCTTCCTGTTCGTGCAGCTTGCGAACTGGCTGCCCGTTCAGACAAAGCCCGTGGAGAGCGACTCCTGGCCCCTGATCCGCGAGGCACAGGCCGATACGCTTTCCCTGCCGCACACCGGCATGGCGACGGCCATTGACCTGGCGGATTTGGATCATCCGAACGACATCCACCCCAAAAACAAGCAGGATGTCGGGCTGCGCCTCGCTCTGGTCGCGCTGGCGACCGAGTACGGGCAGAAGACGGTGTATTCCGGTCCGGTCCTGGAGCGAATGGAGATCAAAGATCGTCAGGTGCGGCTGCGCTTCCGCCATGCCGACGGCGGACTGAAGGCCCGCGACGGCGGCACCGCACCGCGCGGCTTCGCGATCAGCGGGGCGGATGGGGTCTGGAAATGGGCCGACGCCACTATGAGCGGCGACACCATCACGCTTTCAAACGCGGACATCCCCACCCCAACGGCGGTGCGCTACAACTGGGCACGGAACCCTATCGGAACCCTGATAAATGGTGCGGGATTGCCCGCTGTCCCGTTTCGTACCGACACGAAACGTCAAGACTGACCGCTCGGACCGCACGGACCGCTGCCGACACACGAAAGTACTATGCAAATAATCTCGTTTCTTTCCAAAGCCCTCCCGATTTCCGCCGCGCTGGTTCTGACCGCGAGCAGCAGCCTTCCCGCCGCCGCGCCCGCTCCCGTTTCCGCTCAGGGTGGCCCGCTGCTTACGTTCGATTTCAACGGCAGCGGGCGGGCGGCGTGGCCCGGCGCCGCGCCCAAACCGGTTGGCACGATAGATGTCGCTGGTACCACCACGCCCTCGGGGGCCATGCAGTCCGCGAACGGCACGCTCACCAGCGGCCTTCTGCCGCTGCGAAACCGGGAAACAAACCTGGGCAAGCTGACGCTGAGCTTCGATCACTCGGTCTCATCCGTGCGCCCGGTCACGGTCCAGATCGAGTCCTTCGATGCGAAAAAGAAGCGCACGGG
>JACMJB010000084.1 GCA_014380815.1 Armatimonadota bacterium | reverse complement strand
GCGGACGAGATCGTGCGCGAAGAAGGGACGAGCTACGTATTCAACGAGTACGTTTCGACCCCAACGATCGACAGCAACGGGCAGGATATTGACGACCCCGAGATCTTCACCTCACTGGACCAAGTGCCGCGTCCCTCGGAAACGATGATGCTCTTCGAGCAGAGCGATGAGAACGCGCGTGGGGCCGCGAATGACCACGTCCACAGTCGGGGATGGTTCAACATCACCACCGGCAGGGGGGATTTTGTCAAGATCCTGGGTGAGATCGAACCGGACCGTCATCGCCAGGGGGCGATTCCCCACTCCCCGCAGATCTCGAATAACCTTCGCCGCACCCGTTATGACCGCACCGCGGGCAGCGCGAACTACCTGTACTGCGACACCCACGTCAAGTCCATTCCCGCCGCCCGGATCAAGGGCTGGGCGGAATCCGGTTTCAATTTCGCCAAGCCCCTGCTCTAAAAAAGCCACCGCCCCGTGCGCACGACTGCCGTAGTACACTCTGACCTTTGCTTACTGCCTTTTCTTACTGGAGGATCTTCTACATGCGACTCATCTCATCCCTTCCGGCACCGCGCCGCGCCCTCAGCCGCACCACTTTTGGTGCTGCTCTGCTCTGCGGCGCTTCGCTGCTCCTGTTTGCCAACCCCGCCGCGGCTCAGATCGAGATCATTGACGAACACATAGACATCGGTACGCTCTATGAAGGCGGCGTTCTCTCGCTGATCGCGGACAATGATGACACGGGGGAAGAATTTACCAATCCCGCCGCGGATCTTCTGTTCGTCCTGGGCGACAACGCGCAGACGCCACGCAATGCCTCTCCTCAGTTCGACTTTATTGGAACCGGCGCGGGGCAGCCCACCTGGGTCTCCGCCGGAGTTGACACGGCGGGGGACAATCTGCCGCTGATCGGGCTTGCCGCAGAATCTGTCAGCAGCGGCCTCTTTGCCGATGACGCGATCACGATCTCCCTGCTCTCCTACGTCGGACCGGGACAATTCTCTGGCTACTACTTCGATTCCGGATCGCTGATTGTCGCCTTCGCCACCGCGAACGGCATCACGGCGGCGGACCAGGGCATCGTCTTCGCGGAGGATGAGCACCAGGACTACTTCATGACCTTCACCGCGCCTGGCTCGTACTCGCTGACCTTTCAGGCCAGCGGAACCCTTTTGAGCACGGGGGGTCTGGTGACCAGCAGCCCCACCACCTATAACTTCCGTGTCGGCACTCTGGCCTCGGATACCGCCGCCCCGGAGCCTGGCTCGCTTGCGCTCATCGGGTTCGCCGCGCTGGGCGGCATCGCCTACCGCCACCGCCGCCGCGCCGCGAAATAGCGCCGGAACCGCCCCTCTCGCCCAGGGACGGGAAAGGGCCGGTGTGATCCACCGGCTCTTTCCCGTCCTTTGCTTATTTCTCGCCTTCGGCTCGCTCCGCCACCTGCGCCGAATTCGCGGATAGGTTCTGCTCTGGCTCGGTGGGGGGCAAGTGCGACGCCGGAACGAAGTTCTGAAGCTCCGCCGTCATGCCGATGTCCACGAACTGCGGCCCGACGACGTTCATACAGTGGATACAGACCAGGTTTTTACCGGGGCGAAAGAGGGCTGTCTGATCTGGCGCAAGTGCAAGGTCTTCATAATCCGTCGTGAAGCCGGGGCGCATCAACAGTGGCTCGCCATTGACGAACAGTTCGAAATCATCGTCATGGAAGTAGCGCAGGCTGGCCTGGGAGATGCCGCCCTCGGGGATGTCCACGACCAGGCGCAGCCAGATGTCCGCGCTGCTCCACTTGGTCCGGGCCGCGACATTCGTTAGTCCGCGGCCAAAACCGGACCGGCCTTTCTTCCAGGCGCCGTCGTCGAAGTCTGGGGTGACCCACCTGGCCTCCGGCGCTACGGTTGTGTACCGCCAGGTGGCACCGCCATCCTCGCCGGATCGGATCAGGGTATGGGAAAGCTCTACCCGTTCCATCGGGGCGACCTTCTTCGGCGTGAACCGGGACGAGCCGACGTATTTCAGCAGATCGCCGAGCACGACGACGCTCACAGGGTCCGTTTTGGCATTTCGCAGCAGCTCGAAGGTCGTGCAGAGCACCTTGCCGTCGCCGTAGCGGAAGCCCGCCGCGAAGGCCGCCGGGAAACCGATCCACCCCAGAAAGAGGCCCGCCAGAATATCATCCGCCTCGGTCTCCGGGTCCCAGCCGACCAGGACGCGGCGCGGTACGATGCCGCGAAACGAGAAGTCAAATTGCCGGGTCTGGGGAAGGCTGGCCCAGGGGCCATCGGTCCGCGCTCCGTCCGGGCGGAACCAGTTCACTGCCGAGCACCAGTCGCCCCACCATCCGTTCTTGTCCCGGCTGACACTTGTCATGCCGCTTGTGGTGCGCGGCAGCGAGGTCCGGTCTACCGTCAGAAGCAGCGCGGCTCCGCCCCGGTTCACAAAATGCAGCAGCTTTTCATCCATGACCGAGGCCAGGCAGAGGACACCGGGTTCCAGCCGGTCCGACAGGATGATCCCTGCCTCCAAAAGCACCGCCCGCGCGGACGGCAGCAGCTTTGTCGGGTCATGGAGGTAGACGGGTTGCGGCAGTTCGATGTGGCGCTGCTCAGCGGGGAAGAAGGCGAATTTCTCGTAGTTTTCGTTGACCAGCGCGCCGTTTTTGTCCGTCAGCCGCAGCCGCAGCGACACCTCCCGCGCGCGGGTCACGTCCGGCACGCGAAACGCGATCTCACCCAGCGGCGACGACCCGATCGGGGCGGGACTCTCCTGGCGGACAAACGAGCCGGAGAGGGTCGGAAAACCGTCCACACTCCAGTCCAGAACCGCGTTGGAAAGGTCTTTCTCGCCGAAGTGCGACAGCAGGACCGGGAGTGTGAACCGCTCGCCGCTCCAGTAGGCCGTCTTCTTGTGGTCGGGGATCACCAGGTTCTGTGCCTGAAGAGACGCGAGCCGCTTGTGGAAGACCTTGGGATTCCGGCACATATCCAGCAGTCCATTAGACTCCCAGTGCAGGTCCGTAAACTCCGTGATGACATAGCCGACAATGGACGAGTGCTTGCGCATCGCCTCGATCTCGAACTTAAGGCTGATCCACTCCTGCTCCTGACTTACCTCCGCCATCCGGTCGTAGGTTCCCCAGATCTGGTCCAGGCCATAGCGCGTGAACCGCTCGGCGACCCCTTCGGGCCGGGCAGAACCTGCCCCGGTCTTGAACCACCAGGGTTCCTCGCCGCCATAGCCTTTTTTCAGCAGCGAAAGCTTGGGCAGACCCCAGTTCCCGAACTCCGACAGCAGGATGACTTCCTGATAATCGCGCTGGGCGTCTCCGTAGGGAGTGTAGGTCCACTTGGGACGCGATGCAAAATCGGCGCACCAGGCCGCCCACTTATCGGCGTGATCCGGGATCGCATAGTAAACGTGATAGTCGTCAATATCCGATTTGACATGGTAGTTGCCGACACAGGCCGAGTTGTCCACGAACAGGCGGGTCGGGTCCAGCGACTTGGCATAGTCGAACATATCCACCAGCCACTCGCGCTGCCACTTCTGTGTCAGGTCAATGCCCCAGGACTCGTTCATCACCGACACGATCACGATGGAGGCATGGTTGTAATCCCGCTCCAGCATTGCCTCCAGGTGCTCCCGGCCTCTGGCCGCGCTTTTCTTGGTCAGCACGGCCCAGTTGGGGATCTCGTACCAAACCAGCAGGCCCATCTCGTCGCAAAGCTGCAGGTAGCGCGGGTCCGGCGTCTTGATATGGCACCGGAGCAGGTTCAGGCCCATCTCTTTGGCCTTCTTGAACTGGTCACGCAGATAATCGGTGGACGGCGGCGTGTAGATCGTGCCCGGATAAAAATCCTGGTCCAGCGCTCCGGCGATAAAGATCGGGGTCCCATTCAGCAGAATGTTGCCGTTCTTCGCCTCCACGGAGCGCATTCCGAACCGCGTCTCGTAGACGTCCACGGGTTTGGCGCTGCGGCAAAGTTCGACCCGCAAACCGTATAAGTTTGGGTGCTCGGTGTCCCACAGCGCGGCACCGGGGATCAACAGTGCGACATTGACGATCTCGGCACGCGGCGCGGGCAGCGGCACCTCGATCGGGAGCACGGGAGCGGCCCCCTTCGGCGCCTCCACCAGCAAGCGCAAAACGTATCCAGCGGGGTCCAGCGGCGGATGGGCGATCCGTATCCGAACGGAGGCCCCGCCATTCGCAACGTCGGGCCGAACGAAGACATTGTCCACGAAGGTGTCGGGTCGTTTCTCCAGATAGACGCTCTGCCAGATGCCGCCGACCGTCCCATACCAGCTTTGCTTGCCGTGGGGGATCTCCGTAAAGGGGAAGGGGCGGACGTTCTGCAGCGCCCCTTTTTCCGGGGTCAGATCTCCCTCTCCGGAGACCATTCGTGCGGGTGCGCCGTCCATGACCTTAAGGGAGATCGTGTTCTCCTCGCCCGCGCGCAAAAACTCCTGAATCTCCAGATCGAAGGGGGTATAACCACCCTCATGCACCCCCACCAGATACCCGTTGACACTCACTTCGCTGTAATAGTCGGCAGCACCGACATGCAGTCGGACGACCCCACTTCCAGCCCAGCTTGCCGGGATCTGAACAGTGCGTGTGTAGGTCGCGGTCACGGGCCGGTCGCGCAAGTCGGGATGGACGGCCTCCCATGGGGAGGGGACCGGGATTGTCCGCTCCTCGGTCTCCCCTTCCACGCGGAAGCGCCAGACGCCGTCGAGCGAAAGCCGCTGTGTTTGCGGGCCGAGTTCGCGGTTGGCTTTCACGGTGGAGGCGGTGGTAACAGGAGGCAATATCGTCTCTGGAGACAGGGTGTCGGCGGCGGTATTCGTCGTCGGCATGCTGGGGGGGATAACCTTTCGTGGCCGGAAGATTCCGGGCGGTCTTCTGCTTTCCTAGATACCCGGTCAGGCGCGATCTAACCAGGAGGGCGGGAGGAAACGCTTCGTTGATTGCCTCTCCTGAAAGGGGGGCACTCCTCGCTCAGCCGGACCGTGCTTCCTGCCATTTAGTGTATCCTCGTTCGCCTCGTCATTCTAGTCCGGAAACCCCGAAGCGGCCTTGAGCCGCCCGTAAGCGAACGCCAGCAGGAGGGAGAGATTTTCGATGTCGGCGCGGTTGTAGGCGAGCAGCAGATCCAGAGCGGCTTGGCTCTTCCGGCTGCGCCACTCCCGCCACAGGCGGACCGCATCATAGCCGCTCATGCCGCTGATGTCTTCCTCGCGTCCGATCCCGATCTGCCGCTCGATACGCTTCAGCCCACCTTTGTACCCCAGGCGGCGCAGGGCCGGACAGAGGTCAATGTGCAGCTGGTTCAGGGGCAGGTCGGGGAAGCGGCGCCGCAAAAACGGCAGATCGAAGCCGGTCCCAAAGAACGTCACCCAGAGAGCGTACCGCGCGGCATCCTCGGCGAACTGGTCCAGGTCCCGGTCTTTGACATAAAGACGGCTCTCATCGCCATCATAAACGCCGATGACTGTGATCGAATCCGCTCGGTAGCCGCCGTTGGTCTCGATATCCAGGAATCCGATCCGGTCCATCAGAGCGGGCGCGGCCCGCCAGTGTTCCCGCTGCGGCAGCAGACCGGCAAAATAGCCGTAGTCCTCGTTCTCCAGCGCGGTCACGGACTGTTCCAGCACGGGCAGCAGCAGAGTTCGCTGCGCGTCGGTCAGGGGAAGCTCTTTGCGGGAAGCAGCAAGAACGCTTTGCCAGGAGGTGAAGCCCTGATCCCAGAGTCGGCGTTCGGTGACATCGCCGATCCCCTGGGCGTGCAGAAAAGTCGCGGTCAGCATGGGATGAACGTATTGTACAACGCGTCCGCCGCGTCCGCCTTCACCCCAAGTGCCAACTCTCGCACCCTGCGGGTGTAGCTTGCGGAGTCCTGGTGACCGTGATACATTATCGTCCGTGTGCGGTGAAAGCCGCGCACGCCGACCTGGCCTGGCCCGTTCGTCTAGTGGCCCAGGATGCCTGATTCTCAGTCAGGAGATCGCGGGTTCGAATCCCGCACGGGCTATGAAGCGCCTTTCCGAAGTAATCATCTCGGAGGGGCGCTTTTGTTTGCGGGGAGCGGAAGACGGACCCTGAAAGCCGCGCCACCACCCTCCCGCGTCTCCACGGTGATCGTCCCGCCATGGGCGGCCACTATCCCGTAGCTGATGTACATCCCCAGTCCGGTCCCCTCTCCGGTGTCCTTGGTGGTGAAGAAGGGGTCGAAGATACGGGTTTTGACCGCTTCCGTCATCCCCGGTCCATTGTCCGTGATGGAAAGAAGGACGGTCCTCCCGGCCTGGTCCAGGCTGGTCTTGATGCGGACCTCCCGGGTGCCGATGGGACGGGTTCGCAGCGCATCGCCCGCATTGCTGAGCAGATTGACGATCACCTGCTCGATCTCTCCCGTATCCATTGGTATCGGGGGCAGGTCCTCGCTGAGTTCCATTTTCAGGTCAACCTCGAAATTTCGCAGCTTGTGGGCGATCACATCCAGCGAGGAGTGAACGACGTGGTTCAGGTCGCAGATATTGCCACGGGAGGACCCGGCGAGACCGGCGGGCCGGGCATATGACCGGAGCGAATCCATGATCCGCGCCGCGCGCTGAGCCATCTCCCGAATCGCGGTTCCATCCGCCCGGATCTGGGCGTCGGAACTCATCTGAAGAAGCTGCGCCTGCCCACTGATGACTGCAAGAGGGTTATTGATCTCGTGGGCGACCCCCGCCACCAGTCCGCCCAGGGACGCCAGCTTCTCCTGCTGGGCGATCTGACCCTGCAGCCGTTTGTGCTCCGTGATGTCCCGCGAAATTCCCAGAACCCCAACAATATTCCCCTCGGCATCGCGGTAGGGCGCCTTCGTGGTCAGATAGGTTCGCGCCGCCGCGCCGCCCGATGCCGCTGTCTCCTCGTAGGTCTGGACGCTGCCGGTCTCCAGGACGCATCGGTCACTCTCTGGGAGGAACGCCGCCCTTTCCGATTCCGACGCGAAGACCACCTCTTGTCCCGCGCCTTCCAGGACACCCGCGCCGATCATTCGGGTGCCTGCCGTATTCAGCATCAGGTAGCGCCCCTGGCGGTCTTTGACAAAAATAGCATCGTCTGTGCCCTCCATCACTGCCTGAAGCAGCCCAATGCTTCTCCGCAGGGCCTCCTCAGCCTCTTTTCGGGCGGTAATGTCGCGGGAATTGAGCACGATACCTCGAATCGCGGGGTTCTCCATCTGATTGTTCCCGACCGCTTCCAGCCAGCGCCAGGAGCCGTCGGCGTGCCGGACGCGAAAAGCCTTTGTCTGCACCTGGCTTTCACCACTGACCAGGTCCAGGAGCACCTGGGTAACCTCCGCCCGATCTTCGGGATGGAGATAGTCCAGCGCATTTTGCCCGATGAGATCGGTCTGGGAATAACCCAGAACTGCGGAGGTCGCGCCGGTCTGAAAGCGGACACTTCCCTCACCCTCGAGGATGGTGATCATATCCGGCGAGAACTGGGTCAGTGCCCGGAGCCGTTCCTCGCTGTTCTGCAGTTCTTCCGTGGCCCGTTTGAGGTCGGTAATGTCCGTGACTACCCCAACGACGCGCCAGTGCGTCTCGTCAATCCGCTCCAGGTGAAAGGTCTCGTACAGCCAGTGCCACTCGCCGTCCGATCCCTGGCAGCGGAACTCCTGCGAAAAACTTTCATCCTGGTGGATCTTCTGGCGAAAGTACTGGTCGGTGCGTTTTCGGTCTTCGGGATGCCGCTGAAGGTAGGCCCTTTCGAAGTAGGACCTTCCCGGAATCGGTGGGAGCGGCAGAAACCGCTGACCCGCCTCGTCGTCCAGATGCAGCGATTCCCAGCGGATGCCGCCGTCCTCAACTTCCCAGGCGATCGCGCTCCAAAGAAGACACCGGGCACTGCGCATTAGGTGCGCAAGTCGTTCCTCGCTTTGTTTGCGCTCGGTAATATCCTGGATCTGTCCGATGGCATAGAGCGGCTTGCCGCTGCTAAAAACTGCCGTGCCGCTCAGTTCCCCCCAAACGATCTGACCATCGCTGCGTCGGTAGCGCTTCTCCATCCGATAGGTCCGCGACCCCTCCCCGGCGGCGGCGGCATTCAGCGCGGCCTGGCGGAGACGGCTATTTTTGTCATTGTCCTCCGCGACACTTACCTGATGTACCGTCATCTCCAGCAGGGTGGCCTCGGAGTAGCCGAGAAAATGACAAAGCGCCGCGTTGACTTCGATAAACCGGCCATCGGGCGAGGCGATTCCCATGCCGATCGCGGCCTGATCAAAGGTCGAGCGGAAGCGGGCCTCACTTTCACGCAGCGCCTCGGCTGCGCGCGCCTGCTCGGTGAGAAGCTGCTGCTGTTCCGCCAGAAGCCGTTTGAGGTCCATCTGGGCCATGACCTGCCTGCTCAGCGTGCGCAGGGCATGACACTGTGCCGGGGAAAAATCTCGGGGGCTGGTATCCAGGGCGCAAAGGGTGCCGATCGCCTGCCCCGACGCCGTCACCAGCGAGACTCCGGCATAGGCGCGAATCCCGGTTTCGCCCGTCACCAGAGGATTGTGCTCAAATCGTGCATCCCGCATCGCATCCGGAACGACCAGAAGGCCGTCTTTTTGCCGAAGGGTATGATCGCAGAAGGAGACCTCGCGAGGTGTCTGCGAAAACGTCAGTCCTATCCGTGCCTTGAACCATTGCCGGTCCTGATCCATGAGACTGACTATGGCAATTGGTGCCTGGCAAATCTCCGTGACAAGCAGGGCCAGGTCATCAAAGGCCGGCTCGGGCGGGGTATCCAACAGGTTGTAGCTGTGAAGCGCCTCGATCCTCTGCTCCTCATGATTCTGCAGCAAGGCGGCGGGGCCACAATAGTCCGTCAAGAGTCCGTTGTTCATATTAGTTGCCGCTACTCAAACACCCATTCCTCGGGGGCTACTGGCTCTCCCCCCACAGCAGGGTGCGACCGGAGGCGTCCTTCTGCTCGTAGACAGTGACCACGGAGCCGCTTCGGATATAGAACAGAAGCTTTCGACCGGAGGAAAGGTTGACCCGCTGGCGCTTTCCGTGCGACCAGTCGGGTTCGCGCTGTACGGAAACGATGCTTCCAAACTCCTGATGCTGATTGAGGAATGTGGTGATTTCCGGCAGGGCGCTCGCGGCAGGGGCGGGAGGAATGCTGCAGCCGTAGCCAAGGAGGCAGGGGCCAAGCAGGCAGAGGATGCATGTGCCAACAAAGACAGGTTTACGCATGCTGGTCTCCTGAGACGTCGAAAGTGGTGGCGGTGTGGCCTGGAGCCGACCCCAAGGATACTCTGCTCGTATTATACTAACGAAACGCTCAAATCTGGCTGTTTTGGCTTGCGAGGACGAAGTATATCATCGGCATCCAGATCCGCCAGGAGGAGGGTGCGGGGCCGGTTTCGGCGGGCAGATTCCCCAGAGGACAAAGAACAGTTTGGGCCGGGCCATTTTTCTGCCGCTTATCCTATCCCCCTCGCCGCGTATGCCGGCAGAACTGACCTACCTTGCGCACCAGATCGCCCCGCTGGAACGGCTTGCCAACGTGGTCGTCCATCCCCACCCGCAAACATTCCGCGCGGTAATCCGGCATTGTGTTCGCGGTCATGGCGATGATCGGCAAACGCCTGCCACCGGACCCGGATCTTCCGGGAAGTGTCCCGCCCGTCTCCAGGCGACGGATGTGGAGGGTTGCCGTGAAGCCGCTCATCTGCGGCAGATTGCAGTCCATGAAGATCAGATCATATCGTTTCCGCTGGACCGCCTCAAGGACTTCGACCCCGTTCACCGCCAGGTCCACGACAAACCCGGCTTTTTGCAGGGTGTTCACAGCCACGATCTGCTGCACAGAATTCGGCTCAGCAACCAGAAGGAAAAGTGGGGCGGTCCTTTCAGACCGGCTGCCTGCATCGTCCGGATCGTTTGAATCGCTTGGATCGCTTGAGCCGGAGCATGCGAGGACCAGGCTGACCCGTCCGCCGTGGTCTTTGCCGTCGAGTCTGGTATCCGTGGCCTTTATCAATGGGGAATCGAGAACATCGCTTGGAATTCGCATGGGTTCTTTTCCAGACCGCTCACCGCTCCAGGAGGGTTGCCGAAGCAGGATCAGCCGGTCCGCGGGGTACAGTCTCCGCCCGGGCTGGGCAGCAGCAAAATCCATGCCAGAAAAATTCGGCGGCTCGGGCGGGGGAAATCCCGCGTCACTGGCTCGGGCAGTGGACAGATCGGGCCTCTCCCGAGTAATATGGAGGGGATGCTGCGGGCAGAGGTTCCCTCCGCGGCTTCCGGCGTTCCTGCAAAGCATCCAAAATCGCAGGCCCCTTGAAAGAATCCACGGAATGCAGATTGGCATCGAAGTTCTTGCGTGTGTCGTCTTGTTTGTTTACTGCAGTTTCTTTGAGTGGTTTGTCCACCGCCATGTTATGCACGTGAAGCGCTTCCCGCTCCACGATGCTTTTCGGGGACACGTGATCGTCCACCACCAGCTTTACCATGGGGAAAACTTTCTGGTCAAAACCCCGGGGCGGGCACCGAGCGTGACGCTCCGCTGGTACGCTTTTCCCGGCATGATCGCCATCCATCTTCCTTTTTTCGGTCTGTTCCAGTGGATGACAGGTCTGCCGATCTTCTGGGGAGCGATGCTGGGCTGTATCCTCTACTTCTCCGGCTATGAATACACGCACTACCTGATGCACGTTCCGCGCGGACACTTTGTCGAGCGGTTCCGCTGGTTCCAGTTCCTGCGTGAACATCACCGGCTGCACCACAAGTACATGCTGCGGAACATGAATGTCTTCATCCCGCTCGCCGACCTGTGCTACGGAACGCTGGTGACCTCTGAAGGATGGCGTTCCAAGCCCCAGAAGCGCCGCCGCTTTTTGGAGCGCCGCCGGAACGCCACCCCTTCGTCGTAGAAGGGCGGATCACGCTTCTGGTTTTTGAAGCGTGCAGCGCCAGTACTCGACATCGCCGCGGCGCAGGGACTCGTAGACGCGAGTCCCTCGCACCCCGGCGAAGTCTTCGAACCAGGGGAGCAGGTAACGGGGGACGAATCGGCTGATCGTCGCCCGCTTCCGGTCGTTCACCTGATCCAGCCCAAGAAGGACATTCGGCGTGATATTCGTCTCGCTTAGCAGCGTCAGGCCCGCTGCCTGGAACTGAGCGCGGGTCGCCTCGCGCTCGCTCTTGGGGCGCATATCCGTCCACAGGAACACCCCGCCCGGTCTCAGAACCCGGACCACCTCGCTCAAAAACCGCTCCATCGAGCCGTAACAGTGCGACGATTCTACGTTGAGGATGGCGTCAAAAGTGGCATCTCCAAAGGCGAGATTTTCGGCATCCCCCTGCTCGAAACCAAGGTTGGGGGCGGAGTGCCGTCTTCGACTGAACGTGACGGCGTTCTCGGAAAAGTCAATGCCCAGCATCGTTTTCGGCTGTCGGCTCCGGGCGATGTAGGCGCTGCCGCCGCCCCGTCCCGAGCCGATTTCCGCGACGTCTTTTCCCTTTAGATCCGCCTCGCCGACCACCCGGTCATAGAGCTGAATGGCGCAGCGGTCCGGCTCGTCTGCTTCGTCGAGGGGCAGGGGAGGGGCGTACTGCGCGTCGCCTGGCGAAGCCGCCACGCCATAGCCGTAATTCATAAACGTCCAGTCTTCCTGGGTGTAACCCCGTGCCAGAAACTGGTACCAGCGCCGCCACAAGGTGCGCTTCAGCATCGGCGATCCATTGATCACCGGTCCAAGGATTTTTGTCAGCATATCATTCTCAGCATATCAGCCCCGTTTCCCGAAAGACCTTCCCGCCGACTTTTTGTCTGCAAACGAGCCGGAAAAACGACTGCGGGGGAAAAAGCGACGACCTGGTCGCGCAGCATGTTGCTACCTCCGCGGACGGTTTGATCCGCTGGACAGTCACCGCTCGTGCTCTGCTCTGCTCTGCTACTTTAGCACCTGGAACAGGTTGCTGTAATCATCGGTCCAGGGACGAAGTCCTGGCTCCGTTTCGAGTGGCTGGGCCGCACTCCGCATGTCGCGGCGTTTCAGCAGCCTATCGGAATTTGTGATCAGCACCCACTCTGATGCGGTTGCGCCGGTGCGATCTTCGTCATCGCTGCTGATGACAACCGCCTTTCTGCTTGTGCCCCACTTTCGGAGGGTGGCGGCGACCACGGGCTGCAGACGAACATAGCGGTTGGAGACGTGGACACACAGGACGCCCCCGGGCCGCAGATGCCGGAAGTAGGTGGCAAAAGCCTCCTCGGTGAGCAGATGAATCGGGATAGAGTCGGAGGTGAATGCATCTACTGCCAGCACGTCCAGACCAAGGGGTGGCATCTTCTCCAGGGAAAGCCGTGCGTCTCCCAGGACCGTTGCGGTCTGGGCGGGACTGTCCTTTAGATAGGAGAACTCCGAGCGGGCAATCTCGATGACCTGCGGATTGATGTCGAAATACCAGTGCTGGTCTCCGGGCTGCCCGTACGCGGCACAGGTGCCCGTGCCCAGCCCGATAATGCCGACCCGCTGACCCACTTTGGGGGAGCGAGTCGCGGAAATCGCCCTGCCGATCCCGGAGTCGCGGGCATAGTAGGTGGTCGGGGTTCGCCGCTCGGTGGGGTCCAGGCGCTGCGTCCCATGAAGGATGGTCCCGTTGGTCAGTGCACGGTACGCAGTTGTATCCGCAGCTTTGCCCCCATAATCACGCACCTGAAGTACCCCGTAAAAGCTGCGCAGAGAGACCCGCGCACCCGCCGCCTGGCCTCGCGCCCCGACGGTCAGCGTGTAGAGAATCAGGGCGGTCAGTGCGGAAAGGGAAAGCAGCGAAGCCTGAAAGCCGCGTCCCTGGCGATCAGAATACAGGGCGGCCACCGCCACCAGCGCGCAGGCACCCAGGGCGATCGGCAGCTCATAATGGGCATTGAAGAGGGCAGGGGAGACCAGGGCGACAAAAGAGCCGCCAAGCGCTCCGCCGAGCGAGAGCATCAGGTAAAACGCGGTCAGGTAGCGTGGCGCGGGCTTCTGCCGCGCGAGTTCCCCGTGGCAGAGCAGGCAGCAAAAGAACAGCCCGCCCAGAAAGATGCCGAGGAGAAGCCAGACGCCCGGGTGGGCGTTCCCATCCAGGAGGCAGTATGCCATTGCCGCGATACCAAGCATCGGGAACCCCAGAAAGCGCCGCCCCCCCTGCCAGTCTTTCCCGCCAAAACACACGATAAAGGTCAGCAGGTAAAGCGAGAGTGGCAGAATCCAGAGCAGCGGCACCGCGGCGATATTTTGCGAGATATGGTCGGTGATTCCCAGCAGCAGGGCGGAAGCGACCGCCGACAGAAAGACCCAGTAGGCATACTGACCAGGCGTCGGCGCGGACGATAGCGGCAGTTCCGGGCGCTCGTCCGCCGCCGCTCCCTCCCGGTTGGGCGTGGTCAGCGCGACCCCGGCGCAGAGCACGGTAAACAGCAGATAGCCCCCGGTCCAGAGAGCGGCCTGCGAGCGGAGCGGGAGCAGTGGCTCCACCAGTGTCGGGTAACCGAGCAGCGCGATCATGGAGCCGAAGTTCGACAGTGCGTACAGGCGGTAGGGATACCGGTCGCTGGGCCGCCGCGCGGCGTACCATGCCTGCAGCAGCGGCCCGGTCGTGGAGAGCAGAAAATACTTCAGCCCCACTGTGGACGCCAGCAACAGCAAAATGCGCCCCACCGGCTCCTCTGTGCCGCTTGGCTTCATCGCGGGGCTGGGCACGATAGAAAAGGCGAAAATACTGATAAGGAGCAGGGCCACATGCAGGACCGCCTGCGCGCGTGGTTTCAGAAAACGGATCGAGGCGTGGGCATAAAGATAGCCACCCAGCAGCGCTATCTGAAAGAAGAGAAGGCAGGCGGTCCAGACCGCCGCCGACCCCCCAAACCACGGCACGGCGAACCGGGCGCTGATCGGCTGCACCTGAAAGAGCAGAAAAGCGCTGAGAAAAATGGTGGTGGCGAACAGGAGGGGCAGAAGGCGAGGCATGAGGAACCGTTCGTTTCTGGGACGCGGGGTTCCTGCCTCCCGCGTCTGGGCGGGGACGTTTGGACGGGGCAGTCTCCGTTGATGCCCTCCCGGGTCAATCCCCCCGATCCGTCGCCTTCCCTGGATCAGCCCGGTCGGACCCCAGAGAAGCTGCCCCGTCGCTCCACTGCGTGATACACGCCTCTCGAAAGGCGAGGAAGGTATTGTTCTCGATGGCAGCGCGGATGCCCGCCATCAGGTGGTAGTAAAAGGACAGGTTGTGGTAGGTAGAGAGCCGCGCTCCCAGGATCTCGTTGGTCTGGTGCAGGTGACGCAGATAGGCGGCGGAATGGTTCCGGCAGACGCGGCAGGGACAGGCCGGGTCCAGCGGCCCTTTCTCGTCGGTCCAGCGGGCGTTTGTGATATTGATACGGCCCCGCGAGGTAAACAGGGTCCCGTTGCGTGCCATACGGGTAGGCAGGACGCAGTCAAAGAGGTCAATGCCAGCCATCACGCCATCCAGAAGGTCAATCGGGGTGCCGACTCCCATCAGGTAACGGGGCCGGTCGGTGGGGACATACGGCATGGTGAATTCCAAAACGCGCCGCATCTCAGCGGGCGTTTCTCCGACCGATACGCCCCCGATGGCGATCCCGGGAAAGGGCAGCGACCCGATGAATCGAGCGCTACGCTCCCGCAGATCCGCGAAGGTGCTTCCCTGGACAATGCCGAACAGCAGGGAACCGGAGGCATCACCACCCAGGGCCTGGTGCGCGCCAAGGCAGCGCTCCGCCCAGCGATGGGTACGCTCCATGCTGTTTTCGGCGTACTCCCAGGTAGCGGGATAGGGTGGGCACTCATCGAAGGCCATGATGATGTCCGCGCCGAGATTGTGCTCGATCTCCATGACTCGCTCGGGCGTGAAGTCGTGATAGGTGCCATCGAGCGGGGACCGGAAACGGACCCCCTCTTCGGTGATTGTGCGAAGGTCTTTCAGCGAGAAGACCTGATAGCCGCCGGAGTCGGTCAGCATCGCCCCCTTCCAGCCGATGAACTGGTGAAGCCCGCCGAACCGCTTGATCCGCTCATCGCCAGGACGGAGGTACAGATGAAAGGTGTTTCCCAGGATGAGCGGATAGCCGATCTCCTCGATCTCCTCGAAGGTCATGGCTTTGACTGTCCCCTGAGTTCCCACGGGCATGAACATCGGGGTCGGGATGCGGGCGGCGTGGGGAAGATGGAGCGTCCCGCGCCGGGCGGCGCAGTCGGGGGCGGTTTTTTGCAGTTCGAAGAGGGTCACGATTGAAAGGTTCCGTGACGATTTTACAGCCCTGGCGCCGTTTCCTCCAGGGATACGATCGCCTCTTGTGCGGCGGCGCTTGCCGGGTCCTGCTCCAGCAGGGTCTCGAAAGCGGCCCGCGCTTCCTCGCGCCGATTTAGCCGCACCAGTGTCCGGCCAAGGTTCAAGCGGGCTTCGGCGTAGCCCGGATTGATCGCAAGCGCCTGGTCGAACTCGGCCCTCGCCTCCTCCTCCTGACCAAGTTCGAGCAGGGCAGCGCCTAGCTGGTTCCGCAGATCGGCATACTGGGGGTTGATCGTCACCGCCAGGCGATACTCATCCGCGGCCTCCGCGAACATGCCGCGCCGAAACAGATCGAGCGCAAGGCGGGCGTGAAACTGGGAGTCCTCTCCGCCTTCCGTATCGCTCATACGGCGCAGGGCAGATTCCGCCTCCGCAAGTCTTCCCGCCGCATGGGCACTCTGCGCCTCGTTGAACGCGGTGCGGCGAAAGGTGGGATCAAGGCTCAGGGAGAACTGGGAGCGGCTCAGCCCTTCGTCATATCTCCCCTGCGCATAGAAAGCGATCCCCAGAGCAAGGGTCGCCTTGGCGTACCCGGGATTGATCGCGAGCGCCTGCATAAAGGCATCGGAGGCCTCGCTAAACTCACCGCGACTCAGATGCGCGGAGCCGAGGTGAAACTGGAGATCCGCATAATTTGGACTGAGATGGATCGCCTCGCGGAGACTTGCGATCACTCGATCCTCTGCTGGGGTGCCGTCGTGTTCCGCAAGCCAGGCAAGTGCAAGAGCGCTGTGCGCCTCCGCAAGATAGAAGCGCGCCAGCCGCTCCGTCATCGGATCGGGGTTTTCCTCGATCAGTGCCGCTTGAAACTCAGCGATCGCCGGTCCATGAAGTCCCTGATCGAAAAGCCATATCCCCTGGTCGTAACGCCGACTGCGTCCGGCACCGGCTTTGCTTAGCATCTGCCCGCCTAGTCCCGCCATGGTCTATGTGATGCCCTTCTGCCCTCGCTTCGTCCCTCGGGCTGATAGAAAAATTATAGCGGTCCGATCTCGGCGGTGTCAACCCGAAAAAGGCTCAGCTCTCGGTTCTGAAATACCGTCTTCAGATAGGGGGGCACGGCGGACCGAGGCCAGGGTACCGAAACAAAAAGCGGTCCCGTGGCGGCATCGTTCGGAAGCGCGGCTCCGCCACTGTCGGTGAGCGGGCCGACTCCAAGGGTGTTGCTGTAAAGAATATAGCGGATTCCGTTATCCCGCAATAGTTCGCGGCGAAAGGTGTCATCGGTTTCAGCACGAAAGAACCGGACGGTCTGGGAAAGCTTGCGGGCAAAGTTCGGTGTCTCGCTCCAGTGCCCGTCGTAAACGACGTTCCCGGCGTAGGCAGGTACATAAACGGAAAGGTGTGGGTAGAGGGCATAACCGGGAAAGCGCAGATGGGAAGTGGGGTCCGGCCCGACCAGAACCGTGTCCGTGGGCAAGGTATTCTCGCGCAGCCAGGAAAGCGCCTCGTTTTCATCCCGGGTGAGATAGGGGCGGTGCGGTGTCGAGCCGACGTTCGCCTGAAGCCGTCCGATGTCGCGCAGAAGAAAGAGCGCATTGGAGGGCAGGCAGAGCGCGATCATCGCGGCGGTCGCGATCTTGGGGAAGTCGCCGGAAAGCCGAGCGGCAAGGGTCGCCAGACCGCACCCCGCGAGAGTGGCCCACGGCAGATGGGCGCCCATCAGCAGCTTCCGCTGAAACGAGATAGGGATATAGGCAACCGCGATCCCAACGACTGCCCAGATCACCAGGAGGCGGAGGGCGCTGGAATCGGTGAAGCGCTCCTCGCGCTTTGGAAGAAGAGCGGCTGCAGCGGCGAGAGGCACCAGCAGTCCAAACCCCAGCAACACTTGCCAGAGCGGGTGAGAGAGCGTTTTCGAGACGAAAGCCCGCTCCCTAAAAACCGGGTCGGTGACTGATGCCCAGGCGACATAGCCGGTTGTCGGAAGAGTGGCGAGTCCCACGAGAGCCAGCCCGAGCCAGCCGTGCCAGTGGACGCGTCCCGAGCGGATGTCGGAAGCCGCGCGATAGGCAAACCAGACCGCGAACAGGGAGAGGACATCGTAGGTGTGGAAATTTCCCAGCAAGGCCCCGGCGAGCATCGCTGGCCAGAGGCTTCCGAAACCACCGCCGCGCTCCCAGCGCAGCGCGGCGACCAGAAAGACCACCATCAGTGCGGTGGCGGCGAGAAACAGCGGCGAGAAATACAGCGACAAAAACGTGATCGCTTCGGGCTGCCAGAGGTCTACCGGTCCCTGTTCGGGCGAGGCGATCTGCCACAGCCATCCCAGGCCGGACCCGACACACACCAGGGCGAAAGCCGCCTTGCGCGCAGGGGAGCCGGGGAGCGTTTCGCGAAGCAGCGTGACCACCGACCACAGCAGCAGCCCGCCGCAGACGACCCGGGCCGCCTGATAAACAGTCATCGCATCCAGGGCGGTGACGCGAACGATGCTTCCCAGCAGAAAGAAGAACAGGCTAAACAGAACGTCGCGCTGCGGCTCCACAGAAAACGGATTGTGAATGAAAAACTGACCCCGCGCCGCCTCACGCATCCAGGCCAGGTAGACCGCGCCATCGTCAATGTTGTAGGTGAAGCCAGTGTAAACCTGCCCGGCGGGTGTCGTCCACCATCCGTAGAGATAGGGAAGTGAGGCAAGCAGCAGCGTCAATGCGCCAAATCCCCCGTAGAACCAATACTCGGAAGGGGGGATTATTGGCACGGTGGGTGCAAGCGTGCCACTGGATCTTACAGACTTCACTTCGGGGATCACGCCGCGACCGCCTGTTCCGCCGCCGTGATGGCTTCGAGGCCATCTAAAACCTCAAGGAAGACACGGAACTCGCGTACCTCGCCCGGCGCGAGGGTCTGAAGGCGTCCCGCCGCACGTTCGGCGCTGCGTCCCATCACCTTACAGTTGGCGGGTTCGATACCGCAGACATACTCGCTCTGGCCGGTCATTTTCCACTGGGTCAGGTGTGGCAGAGCGGCCTTGTCGTAGGCAATCCGGACCCCAATCTGCCGGGCGCGATTCAGCATCAGCACACGAGTCATGCCCTCTGAGTCAGCGACCGGGTCATGGAAGAAGCACTGCTCCTCGTAGCCGGGGATAGGGGCATGAAGGTGCATCCAGTGGCTCAGGCCCGCCTCCGCGACGCGGTCGCGGGGCGTCACCGGCGAAGCCGCCGCATAGACGATCTCGGTATCCTCGGAAACGAGGGGCCATCCGAAGTTCAGATGGTACAGCAGCATCAGCGGCGTTTCCCGGAAGCCCAGGTTTTCCACGGTATCGTGGATCGCCAGACCCGCCGATCCGACGCGCGAGGTGATTTTTCGCGTCAGGTGCAGGTTCTCCCCAAAGACTGTCGCCTCCCGCATAGTGCCCGAGACGATCACCTCCGCCTCGTCGCCGGTCCAGACCGCGCCGACGACCGTCTCCTCGGCAGGGATGTGGGAAAGGTGTCCGTGGATGCCCAGGGGTTCGTCGCCATCGGTGTTCGCCGCGCCCGCGTTCAGCAGACCACAGCCCGTCAGCAGACCCCCATGAAACGTGCGAAGCCAGCCACGCCCCTGCGTTTCGAAGGCATGGGGATGGGAGGCACCGGTCGCGGATATCCAGGCCAGGGGAACGCCGCGGTACGAAGCCTGCCCGATGTCCATACCCCTCGAGAGGAGCACGGTGTAATCCAGGCCGCCCCCGCTTCGAACCCGCGCGGCGCGAAGCCCATCTCGTCCCCCGTCGCTGTAGGTGAACGCTTCCGCGCCTGCCACCTGCGAAAGATCGCCGACCCGCTCCAAAAGCTCCCGCTTCGTCCACTCTCGCCCGAAAAGCTGCGCCATCGTTGGTTTCCGCCACCCTCATCTGTTGTACGTTCTGCTGGCAGTTTAGAGTTTCGGCAAACTCGTGTCAAGAAAGGTCCCTCTAAAACTGGACCGGGCTACTGTCCTTGGTCCGTGGTATGGCACAAAAAAGCAGGCCAGGTGCAATCCGCACCTGGCCTGCTCCACACTGGCGACACACGGGCCGTACCTCTTAAGGCTGCTGCCTTCCGGCCCTGACCTGGTTCGTGGCCGACCCGCTGCCGTGGCACTATTTTACCCGGTGCGAAGCGGGGTCGCCACGTCTCCCGCTTCCACCTCCGATCACTTTGCTGTCGAAACGACCGCAGGCGAGCCGTAAAGCACCTTGCGCTCGGTGCCGAGAAGATCGGTTCTGCTCAGGTCAATCTTCTGGCGGATCAGCCGGACGCCGGGCAGGGTCTTGGTGTCGAGGAACCGCTTGTCGGTCCAGCCCTCGCCCATCAGGCCGATCCGGTCCTGCACAAAGTCCGGAGCGGAGGCAGGATTGATAGACAGGATCAGCTCGTACTTGTCGCTCTTGAACCCGTACATCTTCGGGTCCTTGCTCATATCAATCTCGCGCTTGAACTTGCCCAGGATAGATCGGTCCGATGTCGCGACTGAGTAGCCCTGCTTGGTCAGGTCGGCGATCTTGGCGGAATCGCCCCGCAGTTCCGCGAAGCTGACCTTGGCGGCGGTCGCGAGCTGCTGCTGCCCGGCGGGGCTGAGAGCCGCCCCCCCGGCAAGCGCTTTGGCGAGCGGGATTCCCGGGTTTGCCCCATCCTTGGGATCAAAGGCGTAGATCTGGGCCTTGTTCTGGTCCGGGGTGAGCGAGCCGCCCTCCTGCTTTCGCCAGACGTAAATGCCGCCGGCCTTCACCGTCTTGCCGCCGCGGGTCGAGAGCGCGTCCTGCATGATGGTCAGATCGGAATCCACGTCGAAGTTGAACTCGGTCGGGGCGGGCATCTGATAGCCGGCGTCCTGAAGGCGCACATCCACGCGGGCACCGTCCACCGGTCCGACGCTCAGCATACCCTTCCCGAACTCGTTTGGCTTGTTGGCATCGGTGGGGTCGTATGCCTTGGAGCCGATCAGGTTCCACTGACCGGAGATCTCCAGGACTTTCGGGCGAACACGCACGACCTGCGCGCTGAACTGAACATCCACGGGCGGCTGGGTCTGGGTCTTGCGATGGTACTGCCGGACCCGCGTGATGAACAGGTTGCGCCTGCTGTTCTCGTAGCCCTGCTGGTTTCGGGCCTTGGCATCAGGGGTTGCCTTGGGATCATCAACAATGGCTTTGTGACGCTTGACCGCGTCTTCCCAGGTCGCGATGGCGAGTTCCGTCTGCCCTGACTTCTCATAGGAGTGGGCAAGGGCATGTTCGATCTGGGTGATATCGAAGTCCTTGTCGTTCTCCATTCCGAGCTTATAGTACTTCGCGGCTTCGGAGAAGTTCTTGATCTTGTCGTAGTTATTCCAGCCCATCTCCTTATACATATCGTACTGACCGGAGTTATTGTCAATACCTTCTTTGAGCAGGGCAAGACCGGCGGGCAGGTAGCGTCGGTCGGAGCGCTGATCCGTGTCGGTGAAGTTGTACATCATATGCCAGGCACCGGTGGCATAAGGATCCAGCCAGTTCGGGTCCAGCCAGGTGATCAGGCGGATACAGGGCAGGATGGCGTCGTAGTTGCCGGAGTGAAAGAACGTATCCGAGCGCACCCAGAGCAGGCCCGCGATCACCTGCCGAAAGCCGGACAGTGCCCCGAGGGTGTACTCGAAAGGCAACGAGGCCCCTGCGTTGCCCAGGCTCCCGCCCACCTTCCCCAGCTTTGGCGGCTCGATCGCGGGCTGGCGGCGCAGCGGGTCAATGCGTGCCTGAAGGACGACCACGCAAATCGCTAAGAATGCAGCGGCGGCAAGAAGGCTGCCGCGCTGCGAAGGATTGAATCTCATGACTGAAGTGTCTCCACGAAGGGATCGGAGAAGAACCCCGCCGCCGACAACGGAGGCGGGGGGACCAGCGTCTTCCTCAGACTTCGCGCCGGTCGAAGGCGAGGATGGCGAGGATCATCAAAACGGCGGCATAGACCAATGCGTAGATGACGTTCTGGCTCAGGAACAGGAACTCCGACTTCACCTGGACTTCGGGGTTCACCAGAGGGTTTACGTATTGGAAGTTGCCAAAGTTCGGCACGATGTAGTGAACCGCGAGAAAGAACCCCTTCACAATCGGGTTCGCACCGTTTTTTGCCAGATCCTGCGTGAACGACGACAGGTTGCCAACGATGAACAGCGAAAAGGAGAGGAAGAAGTTCACAAGCGGCGTCGTGAATACCGAAAGGAAGATCGCGAGCGAGGACAGCAGCAGAAGCTGCATGTAGATCATCAGCGTCGCCTTGAACAGCGACAGCGGATTGATCGGATTTTCGGGGCCGGCAAGCGCCTGCTTGATCGCGAATGCGATCACGAAGAAAACGGACATCGCGAGGATGTTCAGCAGCAGCGTGCCCAGTGCGCCCAGGTACTTGCCGATCAGAAACTCGTAGCGGCGCACCGGTTTGGAAAGGATCGTGTAGATGGTCCGGCGCTCGATCTCGTTGGGAATCAGGTTGATCGAGAGGATAATCGTGATCAGGATACCGGCAAGGGAGATGATGCCAAGCCCCATCCCCTTCACGATCGTCAGATCCTGGCGGGCCTGAAACTGGCCGAAGGCAAACGTGAGAACAATAACCGCAACACCAACCATCAGAAAGGCGTTGAGTACCTTGCGGCGGAGCGCCTCGCTAATCGTATTGCGGGCAATAACCAGCGCGACGTTCATTTTCCGTTCAACTCCTTGTATTTATTGGCACCAGGGCGGCGTGTCTTGGTGGCGGTAGCGGCCCCGTTGGCAGCGGCGGCATCTTCGCCCGGTTCGGCTTCGACGATGGTCGCCTCCGTCGTATTAAAGGCTTCGGAGTGGGGAACATCGCTGCTTACGGCGGACGAGGAAAGCCCATCGCCACGGCTGGTGCTGGCGACCGTCGGGAACGATTCGCTCGCGGTAAAGGCCGTGCCGCCGTCGCCGATGACGATCCGCTCACCGACGATCTCGACGAACAGGTCTTCCAGCGTCCGGCGCTTGGGCACGATGGCGTCAATACGCCCGCCGCTGCCGCGCACCATCTCCATGATCGCAAAAACGGCGTCCGGCTCATTCGCCTCGGTGAAGGTGGTCCGTCCCTCAACCACGATGGCGCTGGGCGCGGTGGTCTTGAGCTTGGCGGCGAGATCGGGGCTGACGTTTCCGATCCGAATCTCAACCCGCTCTCCCTGAAGAAGCTCGTCCACGGAGCCGATGGCGCGCAGCTTGCCCTTATGGATGATCGAGACCCGGTGACAGACCGCCTCAACATCCTCAAGCTGGTGGCTGGACAGGAACATCGCCTTGCCCTGCCGCTTCAGCTCCAACATCAGGTCGCGAATATCGCGGCGCGCGATGGCGTCCAGGCCCGATGTCGGTTCGTCATAAAAGAGAAGCTGCGGATCGTTGATGAGCGACTGGGCGATCCCAACGCGCTGGCGCATCCCCTTGGAGAACTCCGAAATGCGCTTATTCCGGTCCGACTTACCACCGAGACCGACAAAATCCACCAGTTCGTCTGCCTTACGCTTGGCTTCTTCGCGCTTCATGCCGAACAACTGCGCGTAGAACGTCACGACCTCCGAGGCTGTCATATGCTCGTAGAAATACGGCGATTCGGGCAGGTATGCGACCCGGTGCTTGACCTCGATGTCGCCTGCGGGCTTGCCGAGCACGGACGCCTCGCCCTGGGTCGGGTAGATCAGGCCAAGGAGAATCTTGATCGTGGTGGTCTTGCCTGCGCCGTTCGCGCCGAGGAAGCCGAAAATCTCCCCCTCGCCTACGGTCAGCGATAAGTTATCCACGGCATTGACCGCCTCACGTTTAAGCGGTACGGGGTACTGCTTTGTGAGATTCCGAATTTCAATGGCTGCCGGCATCGCGGCGCTCCCTTCACGAATGCCGTATCTCGGGGATACGGCGTCCGTTTCTACAAGAATTTACAGATGAAAGCCGGTCCCCAGCGAAACTGCCGGGAACCGCGAAGATCGGGGTGCAAAGCCGGATGCGACGGCGAGGCCGCATTGCCCCTCCCTATAAACCGAAGAAAAGGCGCCAGGAGTTCCCAAACGCGCTCTGAAAACGAGGCATTTGCTGTTCCTGTCACCACACCTGAGTATAACGTCGCCACGCGGCGAAGTCAATAATGCACTGGTTTGCGAAAAAAGTCCCGGCCTTTAGAAAATGGATTGTAAAAACAGGGAGCCGGGTACGTAACCTCGGCGGACGATTCTCCGCCGAAGGAGCAGCCATACGGTGCACGAGAAAAGCATCGCGGAGATTGATTTCGAGGAGTTGACCCGGGACCGGCAATTTCACCCGTCGCCGGAAAACTGGGAGGATCAGGCGCTTTATTTTCTTCTTGTGGACCGGTTCAGCGACGGTCGCGAGACAAACTACAAAGACAACGGCGGCAAACTGGTACGCGGGGAGGGAACGCCGCGATTCCGGCCCAGCCGGGATGTCAACGGCGCGGTCAAGACCCCGGAGGACGCCAAAAAGTGGCGTGAGGCGGGCGATACCTTTGTCGGTGGAAACCTCAAGGGGTTGACCAGCAAACTGGGATATCTGAAGCGGATGGGGATCACCGCGGTTTGGGTCAGCCCGATCTTCAAGCAGCGCCGCTCCGACAAATATTCGTACCACGGCTACGCGATCCAGAACTTTCTGGAGGTTGACCCCCGTTTCGGCACCCGCGACGACCTGAAGACCTTTGTCGCCGAGGCGCACGCGATGGGGATCTATGTGATCCTCGATGTGATTGTCAACCACTGCGCCGATGTTTTCGCCTACGGCGACGCTCACGGCGGCGAGATCGCGCCGACCTATACCGGGGAGGAGTTCCCGGTGCTTGGCTTTCGGGACAAAAACGGGAAACCGACGCTCCCCTTTGGGCCGGTTGATACCCGAAAACACCCCGATGCCTGGCCGGAGGCCGCGGTCTGGCCCTGCGAACTGCAGATCCCGGAGGCGTTCACGCGCAAAGGCACAATGCAGCACTGGGACGCCTTTCCCGAGTTCGAGCAGGGCGACTTCTTCAACTTCAAGGACCTGAACCTGGGCAGCCACGATGGACAGGGTAAGTTTTGCCCATCGGCGGCTTTGGAGGCGCTGATTCAGGTGTATCGTTTCTGGATCGCCTATGCGGATCTGGACGGCTTCCGCCTGGATACGGTGAAGCATATGGGGCAGGGAGCGACCCGCCATTTCGCCAGCGCTATCGAGGACTTCGCCCGCGCTCTCGGCAAAGATAACTTCACCCTGATAGGGGAGATCTCGGGCGGGCGGAAAAGCGCCCACAGCACGCTCGATGCCACGGGACTGGATGCGGCGCTGGGCATTGACGAGATCCCGGCCCGGATGCGAAGTGTGATCACAGGGAGCGGCAACCCCGCGGACTATTTCCGCCTGTTCCGAAACCATCCCAAAGAAGGCCACAGCGATGACCCGGCCTGGTGGCGCGGCAGGATAGTCACCTTCTTCGACGACCATGACCAGGTGGGCCGCTCCGTGAAGTCCCGGTTCGCCGCCGAATTTGGAAAGGACCGCCACCGAGCAGAGAAGGCAGTCATCGCCGCGCTGGGGCTGAACCTGATGACCCTCGGTATCCCCTGTATCTATTATGGTACGGAGCAGGGATTCAACGGTCACGCCCAGGGCACGGACGGCGGGGACCGCTACGTCCGTGAGGCGATGCTGGGAGGCGAGTTCGGCTCCTTTTGCAGCCGCGGCGCTCACTTCTTCAACGAGAACAGCCGGGCCTACCGGGAACTAACCAAGCTGCTTGCTCTTCGTGCGGAACACCCGGCTCTGCGGCGTGGACGTCAGTATCTGCGTGAGCTCTCCGAAAACGGCGAGGACTTCGCGCTGCCGATAGCGGGAGAGACCGGCGAGTGGCGGGGCATCATCGCCTGGTCCCGCCTGCTGGATGTGGACGAGTTTGTTTGTGCCCTGAACACAGATCCCGATCACGCGCACTCCACCTGGGTCACGGTGGACGCCGACTGTCACGCTTCCGGCTCCCGCCCGCTGAAATGCCGGTACTCGACCGACCCGGACCAGATCGAGACCGAAACCAGCAGCCCGCCCGAACCCAGAAATGGCAGTGCGATCTGCCTGACCGTCCCACCTGGCGGCTTTGTCGTCTATCAGTGATCTCAGAATTTCGATATCGCCGGTCACTTCTAAAAGTCACGGGGTCGTCTGCCTCGGAATCCCGGGTGGCGGAGTTCCCACATCCGCCGCCCGGTAGCCAGCTCGCGGACCGCCCTCGGACGGCCTGCCGCTGACCCGGGGCGCAATGCAATCACGCCTTCTGGAAGCAGGAAATCAACGGCCCGCTGTGCAACGTTTTGCCAGAACCTTTTCTCGGCGAAGGAGCTGGATTCCATGACGACGGCGGCAGCGCGAATGGACAGAGAAGATGAGCAGGCGAAGGCCACTCTTGCACGGGCGATGATGCGGCGTCAGGCCGCGCTCGGTGTTCGGGTGGCGGCGGTGTTTCTGGTGCTGATCTTCGGCCTGCCTCTGGTGAACTGGCTGATGCCACAGGTGGCAGGGATAAGAGTCGGCGGCTTCACCCTGACCTGGCTGCTGCTTGGCGTGCTGTTCTATCCGATCACCTGGCTGCTTTCGGGCTATTTTATCCGTGAGTCGGACAAGATCGAGGCGCGGATCGCCGCCGAGTACCCCCACGCGACCACGAGGGAGGCCGAGCGATGAGCCTTGTCCCTTTCCTGTTTGTGGTCGCGATTACGCTGGCGACGATCGGGCTTGGCTTGTACGCGACTCGAAAAGCGCAGTCCGCGTCGGACTTCTTCGTCGCGGGTCGGCAGGTGTCGGTCTTCATGAACGCCTCCGCCATTAGCGGCGAATACCTGTCGGCGGCGTCGTTCATGGGGATTGCCGGACTGGTGATGAAAAACGGCTACGATGCCCTCTGGTACCCGGTCGGCTACGCGGCTGGCTACCTGCTCCTGCTGCTCTTTATCGCGGGTCCTTTGCGCCGGTTCGGTGCGTACACGATCCCCGACTTCGCCGAAGGTCGCTTCGACTCCCCGACGTTCCGAAAAGTGGCGGTCCTCTTCGTGCTCTGTATCGGCTTCTTCTACACGATGCCGCAGATGAAAGGGGCTGGCGTGACGATGTCCACGATCCTTAACTGGCCCTACTGGGCGGGGATCGCGGTTGTGGGAGGCGTTATCACGTTTAATGTGGCGCTGGGAGGTATGAAGGGAATCACCTTTGTCCAGGCGTTTCAGTACTGGGCCAAAGCATTCGCGATCTCGGCTCCGCTGTTTGTGCTGATGAATGTCTACGGCGGCTATGGCGCCTCGTTCAGCAAGAACGTCGCCGCCCCCGCCGATGCCCCTCATACCACGGAAAATCGCACCGTTAAAATTCCAGGTAAGGACAAAGCTCCCGCAAATGCCGTTACTTTCTCCGCGCAAGGCAGGGCATTGCTTGTGGTCAACGGCGCAACATTAGATAAAGTTTCTCCGGTGCCGCCTACGGCTGATGCCGTCCCAGACGATGCACTTGTCGCCTCTCTCCCTGTTAACTACAATGAGACCGACATTGATGTGGGAAACCACGCCTTACTAGCCCTCGCTGCTGAACATAACGCGATTGTACCCCCACTGCCTGAGGCCCGGACACCGATTGAGCAACGTCATAAACGCGTATCTTTAGTTCGCCTGGGAACTGCTGCGCAAGGAGCAGAGTTACCCAACGGAACAACGTTGTGGGCAACGCCTTACGCCTTAACAAGCGTTACTGGTAAGCCTGGTACTGGAACCGTTAAGGTTGAGTTTGCTTCTCCAACTGAAGCAATGATCCTTGGTGGCTCGTATATACCAAACAGCCCTGCTAACAAAAAGTGGATGGAACCCTACGGGACACTCACCGGCAAGCACGGCTACCCGCTCCTCTACACGTACTCGCTGATTATCGCGCTGGTCTGCGGCACGGCGGGGCTGCCGCATATTCTGGTGCGCTTTTACACCAACCCCGACGGTCGGGCAGCGAAGCGCACCACATTCTGGGTGATGGTGCTGCTCGGAGCGTTCTACGTTTTCACGCCGGTCTGGGGGACGCTCGGACGGTCGCTGCTGCCCGAACTATACGCCAATAACCGCACGGATGCCGTGGTCATCGCGCTTCCCCGCATCCTGGAAAACAAGCTGCTTGGGGAAGTGCTGTCGGGGATCACGAGCGCGGGAGCGTTCGCGGCCTTCATGTCCACGTTCTCCGGCCTCCTCGTTTCGATGAGCGGGGCATGGGCGCACGACATTTACGGTAAAATGCTGAATCCGCGCGCGTCTACCACGCAGCGACTGACCGCTTTCAAGCTGGGTGCGGTCGTGTTTGGCGTGGTCTCGATGCTGCTGGGCTTGCTGGTGGAATCGTTCGACATCACGCTTATGGTCGGCTGGGCATTCGCGATCGCCGCCGCATCGTATTTCCCGTTGCTGCTGCTGGGGGCGTGGTGGCGTGGACTGACCCGATTTGGGGCTGCAGCGGGAATGCTGACTGGTGGGACGCTCTCCCTGCTCGCGATCCTGACCTTTATGGGTATCGAGAAGAAGTGGCTGCCCTTCGATGCCCCGCCGCTGGTCAAAGCCTTGCTGGAGCAGCCCGCGATCTGGGGAGTGCCGCTTTCGCTGGGGATCATGATCGTGATCTCGCTGGCAACGGCCCGCCACCTGCCCCGGGACATCAACGGTAAGATGCTGCGCCTGCATGCCCCGGAGGAGATGGGGTACTCGAAAAACTACGTCGAATAGGGTGGCTGCGCCCCTTCCACTTGCGCACTTCCCGAGGGGTGCGAGCCGGTCAGTGGGATCGGTGACGGCGAACACGTTTGGACCCGCCAAAGAACCTCCCGCTGGCTCCAGTGCCGCTGGAGGTCGCCTGGCTCGCGTTTGCGACGAAGGGGAGCGCGATGGCTCCAACCCCGGTGAAACCGTTACAACGGTTTGCCGAGAATAAAACGCACTG
>JACMJB010000004.1 GCA_014380815.1 Armatimonadota bacterium | reverse complement strand
ACGGTGCCGGCGGGGATCGCGACAGTCGCGGGAACCACCTTCGCGGGCAGCGAACTGATCGTCAATCTGTCGGGCGTGGCGGACCAGCAGAGCGTCCAGATCCAGGTCACCGGGCTTCGGGATGCGCGTGGCATCCCGCTCTCCTCGGTAACCCAGTCGCTACGCCTGCTGCTCGGCGATGCGGATAACAATGGTCTGGTCAATCAGGCGGATGTAGATCAGGTACGCGCTGCCACCGCTGGTGCCCCCAATCTTCGAAACGATGTGGTGGTCAGCGGCGCGGTCAACTCCAGTGACATCGGCCTGACCCGCTCCCGTCTGGGACGCAGCCTGTAAGCGCCGTGCCCGGCAAGAAACCAAGGAAAACCAACAACCATGAGAAATCAAGCAAACCAAGTCAGTAAGCGACGGATGCGGTGGGCAGCGGTAATCGCGGCGGCGACGGCGGGAGTGGCACTGCTCATTCCCGTCCGCGCGGCGCGCGCGCAGTCATTTAGTCTGCTCAACCCTGCCAGCGGCACCGCTTTTGTCGCGGTGAATCCCGGACAAACCTTCACCCTAACGGTGTTCCTGAATGCTCCCAGCACCAGCACCACCGGTGTCACCTACTTCCTGGATACCCCGGACGGGGGAAGCGGCCTGTTCCAGATCGTGGACCGAAGCAACGCTGGCTCTCCGTTCACCGAACTCACGACCGACAACGCCACGGTCCTCGCCCCGGCAAATGCGCTGCTCGATCCGCGTAACAACAATGATCTGGGGGCAACTGTCGCCGACGTGCTGACGCCGAACGTGCCCGGCTCCTACCTGATCTCGACACTGACGCTGCGTGCCCTGGGCAGTGTGCCAGCGGGCCTGTTCACACTTCGCACCTCACCGAACTCCCTGGTCACCGACGAAAACTTCAGCGACGTTACCACCGCCCCCGGCACCTTTCAGGTGACGGTCAACGCCGCTGCCGCCCCGGAACCCGCCACCGGGGTCCTGGTGGCGATGGGAATCCTGCCGCTTGGCGGCGCGCTGTTGCGGCGACACCGCCGCAGCCGCTGAACCTCGCATCCGACGCCTCGCCCACGAAACAGCGGTTTGGTTCTTTCGTGGGTGGAGCGCCGTGTGCGGAGACCACGAGTTTCGCTGTCTCCCACTCCGGGTAATGGCGCGGCATGAGACCCTTTTCCGATGATGGCTCTCAGAAAGAGCCGTTCGAAATCGTCCGCGCCCTATCCCTCATCACGAAAACGGTCGCTCCTTACCCGCCCGCCGCCCTGTTCCAGCAGGCCGCCGAGGGCTACGACACGCTGCTGGAGGTGCTGGTAGGCTGCATTATCTCCATCCGCACCCGCGACGAGGATTCGCTTCCGACCGCAAAGCGCCTGTTTGCCCGCGCGCGAACCCCAAACGCCCTCGCCGCCCTGTCGCCCGAGGAGATCGAAGTCCTGATCGGAGCGTCCCAGTTCGCTGGCCCGAAAGCTCGTCAGATCCGCGAGATCGCGCGGCAGACGGTGGAAACATTCGGCGGCGCGCTTCCCTGCGACGAGGCGACGCTGCTCGCCCTGCCGGGAGTCGGCCCCAAGTGCGCCAATCTTGCGCTGGGCATCGCCTGCGGTGCGGAGGCCGCGCCGCACGTTGGTGTGGATATCCATGTTCACCGCATTACCAACCGTTGGGGCTATGTGGCCACCAAAACCCCGGAGAAAACTAAGATCGCTCTGGACGCTGTCCTGCCCCCGAGATACCGCCTGGAGATCAACCGCCTGCTGGTCCCCTTCGGCAAGCACGTCTGCACCGGCGTATCGCCCCGTTGCTCTACCTGCCCCGTCCTGCCGATGTGCGCGCAGGTCGGCGTGGGTGCCGCGCACCGATAAAAGGAAGGGTTAGCCCTGCCGCCGAAGCGGGAAAAGGAAGGGGAAGGATACAACGATTATGTCAACCACCCAGAAACCTATCGGCAGCGGCGCGGCGAACGCGCCGGGTCAGGACGCTCGAAAGACGGACAGCACGACGGTAGCCGAGGAGATGGACAGCTTTGATCGCGACCTGCACGGCGAGGACCGCGCCGGGCAGCACGGGGGCGCGTCTGAAATCCGCAGCTACACCGCCTACGACGTCAAAGAATTGCACGAGGCGATGCCGGACTTCGATAATGGCGAGTTGAAACGGATCCCGGTTCTGGCGCATGGAGAGCGGCTGGAGCAAGGCGCGACGTACCTGGACCTGACGGATTTGGATCGAGGACCGTTTGTCGGGCACGGCAGCAATGTCTCGCAGGACCCGCACCGCTATGTTCCTAAAGCCCATTGTGACTACGAACTCTGGAACAAACTAACGGGCAAAACCGCGTCCGAATAAAGCAGTCGAAGCCCTGAAACGTCCCCAGATCGCGATCTGGGGACGTTTCCTTGTTCCCCTACCCGCCGGTTTGCAGGGCGGCGCGCAGTTCCATCAGCAGCGCGCCCAGGCGATTTTTACCCGTCCCATCGCGTCCAGCTCCCCAGTAGAAATCGCCGGGGGCGTTCTCGACGATCTCCTCGCTGCCGGTGGAAAGCAGCAGGACGCGCAGGTCCGGATGTGCGGCAAACTTGGCGGCAAGCGCGCGGCGCATGGCGTCTTCCTTGACCTCTCCCCAGTCTGGGCGCAGGGGACGGCTGCGGTCGCGCCCCATTTCGGCGGCGATTTTCGGGGCGGGGGCCAGGCGAACCG
Organism: Armatimonadota bacterium; assembly: GCA_014380815.1. Classification (GTDB taxonomy): domain Bacteria; phylum Armatimonadota; class Armatimonadia; order Armatimonadales; family Armatimonadaceae; genus JACMJB01. The sequence goes on along the minus strand of JACMJB010000004.1, from coordinate 377 downwards.
CTTCTTCATGGTCGGTTCACCGCTGTCAGCGGTGAACCGCCGTCCTCACCACAGCGGGAGGGTGGGCAGGAGCAAGTGCAGGAGCCGCCTTATTCGGGACCTACGTTGCACCTGCAGTTGCCGGAGGGCCACCTGGTTGGGCTGTTGAAGGAGTAGCCGTTCTTATTGGCGGTGGAATTGGATACTGGATTGGAAGCAAAACAACTACTTATATTTACGAACTTGTGGTAACACCCGTGCCACCAATGATCATTTGATCATATTTGTGCCATGAAAGGTCTGCCACTCTGATGCGTTTCCGAGTGGCAGACCTTTCACGGGTCAACGACAACCTGGACCGGCGAACGTGTATAAGCAAAAATTGCTATAATAATTTT
>JACMJB010000003.1 GCA_014380815.1 Armatimonadota bacterium | reverse complement strand
CGGCGGCAAGGTCGCAGATCGCCAGGTGACGCGGCATATCCTCGCACCCGGGACCGACCAAAAGCTCGATGTCCTGCTTCCGATCCCCCTCACCTCTCAGGCACGCACGCCCGGAACCTGGACCCTTACCCTTGCCCAGAACGGCAAAGAGGTTTTCCGCGATACCAAGCCTCTTACTGTTCTGCGAGTCGCCGTTTTCTCCCCCCCCGCCCCCTTTGGGGGAGCACTGCCCGTTGGGGCCAACCTTCCGTTGGATCGTATTAGCTCCGCTGGCAGGTTCGCCCGGGGCGAACCTGCCAGCGGAGCTACAAAGTCCAGCGAGGCGCTGGCCCTCGCCGGGAAGGCGGCTCCCCCAAAGGGGGCGGGGGGGGAGAAAAAGGCGAAGCAGCTTTGCGTGTTCGACCCACGAGGGACGGTGAGGGTGTTTCTCAGAGCGCACGGTACGCCGTTTACGTCGCTTGCTTCACTTGCCGCCCTGCCCGCTTCGGGCAGGGTTCTGATTGTGGGAAAGGACGCCCTTTCGGCTGCCGATGCTACCTCACCGAGGCTCGCGGCCTGGGCGACCGGGGGCCGGGGCGTGATCGTGCTGGAGCAACGGAACCCGCTGAAGTATCAGGGGATGCCCGCCGCCATGGAGCCGGCGGAGAATGAGGGCCGAGTCGGCTTCCGAGAAGATGACTCCCACCCGGCCTTTCAAAATCTGACCGATGCGGATTTCTTCACCTGGGGCGGAGAGAGAGAGATACTGTACCGCAACGCCTACGAGAAGCCGACCCGCGGTGGAAAATCTCTGCTTCAGGTGGATAAGCGACTCGGCTCCTCGGCACTGGCGGAGATACCGGCAGGAGAGGGGATCCTGCTGGTGACTCAGCTTCTGGTCGGGGAGACACTGAATCAGAACCCGGTGGCGCAGCAGCTGCTCGTAAATCTGGTTCGTTATGCCGCCGCGTACCGGCCCGTGGTTCGCCCGGTGACTGTCGCCGCCTCCGCAGAGTCAAAGCTGAGCGGCGTACTATCGGCGGTTGGGGTCGCTCACCAGGCGGCGGGAGGCCCGTTGAAGGCGCTGGCGAGGACTGGCGGTATCGCTGTGATCGAAGCGACACCCGCGAACCTCAAGCTCCTTGCGGCAAACCTGCCGAAGGTAAAGGCTTTCCATGCCTCTGGTGGGTGGATCGTCTTTAATGGCCTGACTCCGGATGGCCTTGCGGATTATAACAGGATCGTCGGCGTGGATCACATGATCCGTCCGTTCCGCCGAGAGCGCGTCACCTTCCCGGAGAAGAAAAACCCATTGACTGCGGGGCTTTCGACCGGGGATGTCGTGCTGTCGTCGGGCGAGCGCATCAACGGCTTCAACCAGGACGAGTACACCGCCGACGATGAGTTCTCGTATGTCGTGGACTTCGATGAGGTCGGTTCGTTTCTCGCGCCGCCAGACCCAAAACAGTGGGGTCTCTCCGATACCAGCAACGACCATAATCCCCTGAATGCGGTCAATGGCTACACGAGCGCGGATTCCTGGAAGCTGGCATTCATGATGTGGGCCGCCGATCCTAAGAACCCACCTTCTTACCCGATCAGGCTGCCCAGAGCACAGGAATTCACACGACTGGAATGGGTCGGAAACGCCACTTATCAACGGACCGAGCAGATCCAGCTAGTCTTCGACAACGGCAAGACCGTTACTCTGGAGACCGCTCCCAACAACGAGTCACAGTCCTTTACGCTTCCGCCGGGCTGCTCCGGGAAGAACGTGACGCTCAAAGTCACCAGGTGGACACCGTCGCCGAATCCTGAGGTCAAGCTGGTGGGAATTGATTATTTTCGCCTGTACGCCAAACGCTCGCCGGAATTCCGAAAGACCGTCCGGCCAATCCTGACGGTTGGAGGCTTAATGGAATATGTCAAGGGCCAGGGCGGGATCGTACTGTGTAACGTCAAGTTCCAGGACACGGAGTCGGTGCCGGTGAACGCGGTCAAAAAGCGCAATGTTCTGGCGACTCTGCTGCGCAACCTGGATGCCTCGGTGGGTGGGGCAGCAGGGGTGATCATAGGGTCAGCGAATCTGGTCTACTCCCCGGTTGACCTGTCGAAAGCCGCCAATCAGTACCGGACAGACCGCGGCTGGTTCGGGGATAAGCGGTTCACCTTCGCCGACCTGCCTCCCGGTAAGCAGAGCTTTGGCGGCGTTCCGTTCAGCGTCTACGACTTCGCAACCTCACCGGTCCCAAATGCGGTCATGCTGGGCGGCAATGGGGTTCCAGGCGGCCTGCCGGAGGCGGTACGCGGGATTCCGGTAAACCGAAAAGCCGACGCGCTCTTCTTCCTTCACACCGCTCGCCTGGACAGCCAGCGCAATGAGCGGGAGGTGCGCGAGAAGAAACAGTACGAGATGGCTCGCTACGTCGTGACCTACTCAGACGGGAAGACAGTGACGGTTCCGGTATACGCCGAGATCAGCATCGGCGATTACCGACCCAAGTCCCCCGCTTCCGGATTATCCGGCGCGTCGCTTGCCTGGACAAAGCCCTACGCCGGCACGGACCGCGCGGCGGCGGCTTATCAGATGCAGTGGAATAACCCGCGCCCCGACACCGCGATTGCCAGCCTAGATCTGGAGTATGGCCCCGACCGTCGTGGCGTTCCTGCCCTGCTTGCCGTGACCGCGGTGACATCGCGAAATCCTCAGCAGGCGAAGCAGTAGGCTTTCAGTGGGTCGGTAGGGTCGGCAGGGTCGGTGAGTCATGAGCATCCGGATTAAAACAATAGCGGCGCGTCAACATTGACGCGCCGCGCGGCTCCTGCCGTTTTTTGGTCTGATCTGACCGATCAGAGCGACCGCGTTAGTCGAGGATCAGCACCCGCACCCGGCGACGCCCAACCTGCATCGCCTCCCAGCGGCTGTCCATGCCAAGATCAATGCGGTTCCCCTTGATCGCCCCGCCGGTGTCCCCGGCAACGCAGTAGCCGTAGCCGTCCACGTACAGGCGGGTACCGAGGGGGATAAACCGGGGGTCCACTGCCACAACCCCGAATCCGGGCTTGAGACCCGATGCCGTCTGCGCTCCCCAGCGACCGTTTTCGCCGGGTCCATAGCCGGTGGCGACCATCTCGATCAAGCGTTTGTTGGTGAAGTAACCACGGGAAGCGAGTGTCATCCCTCGCACGCCAACCAGGACGACCTGTTGCCGGGCAAGGGTCGTTTTTTCCGACTGCAAACGGTGGCTCGTGCGCTTGCCGTCTTTGAAGATGTCCTGATACACCGCGACACAGACCCCGTTTCGCCCGGGAGTCACGACGAGCTTTTTGCCCACGGGGAGGCTGGACGAGTATCTCTGGCGAGTGCCAAACGGCACGGCTCGCTTGACAACGGTCTTCTCGCGTCGGATACGGACAACCCGGATTTCCATACCCGGCTTCACCGGGGTGGTGAGGCGACTGGAGCAGCGATCCAGTGCTCCGAGAACGATCTGTTCCTGTTTCAGCGCGGCGCCGACTGTGGCATCGGCAGCAGTCTCGATGGGACGCGGTTTCCCGTCCACGATCAGATGCACTCTGACCCGGGCGGTTTTGGGAGGAGCAGGAGCGCCGGTGCTGGTGGTCGCCGGTGCGACGGCATCGGCGGCGATGAGCTGCCGGGCCTGGGACACGGTAGCCCCGGCGAACGCTGCCAGCAGAACGGAGAGCGCGATGGCTCTCATGCGGTGCGCGGCTTTGCCGCAAACCTCGGTGATTGCTTCGGAGACGCCACTTGCCGGGTCGCTTTCCAAGCGCAATCGGTGGAAAAAGGGCACAAAGGCCTCCTTTCTCGGCGGGGCAGGGCCTGCGCGGTGCCGTCGGTAGATCTTCTGCCCTAGCCCGCCACAGAAACGCCCTCCGCAGTCAGGAGCGAACGTTATTGTCCGCTGCGAGCATGATTGCCCGCTTGGGTTTATTTGTTCCGGGATGCCGGTGACAGCGCCTCGTTGCAGAGCCTTCCGAAATTTCCAGAACCACGCGAGTATAACTCTGCCAGGAAGCCCGTGTCAATAGTGACAGGAGACATTGTCTTTGCTGTTGACCTTCCTTGGCAGAAAACACGGCTTACTGATGATGAAAAACCAGCATATTCCCAGCAAATCTTCGTTCGCTCTGGTACAATAAGCAGGTTTATCCTGGTTTTTACGTGTCCTGCCGAGAGTAAGGCAGGATTTTTGGCGGTCACCGCTCGAACTTTCCGTTTGCGAAGCGTTGGGCGGAGTGGCATGGGTGCGGTTCAGTACAGTTAACTGTTAACAGTTGAACCCGTCAGTGTCAGTGGAACGCGGCAGCAGCGCCTCGGCGGTCGCGATTACCCGGTTTTGCGAGGTACAGTCCTGGTGTTAACGAGAGAGGAATATCGTCAATGAGCTTTGACCCAAAGCGGCATGTCATCAAGGTTCAGGGCGGGCGCGAGTATCTGCCCGTCTCGGGACGTTTGGTCTGGTTTCGCAGCGAGCACCCCGACTGGGGGATCGTCACGAATGCGGTCGAGATCAATCTAACCCCCGACAACAATAAGCCGCCTTATGCGATCTTCCAGGCGACTATCTTCAATGGCGAAGGCAAGGTCATGGCGACAGCTACCAAGATGGAAGACCAGCGGGGCTTCGGGGACTTTTTGGAAAAGGCGGAGACCGGTGCGGTGGGCCGCGCCCTCGCCTACTGCGGTTACGGGACCCAGTTTGCCCCGGAACTCGAAGAGGGGGGTCGGTTCGCCGACTCGCCGTTTGGAAGCAATGGAGGCGGCAATCGGTTCGCGGGAGCCAACAATCGACCCCCAATGAACAATAGCGGCGTCAACAGCGGTAATGGTGGCAACGGCGGCGGTTACAACACTGTCGGCAATGGAAACGGCAACGGGGCCAACCGTCCTGCGGGTCCCGCGCCGACGCCTCGCCCCACCCCGCCCCCCGCAGCAGAGCAGGATCAGGATGTTTTTGATGCGCCCTTGCCCCCAAGCCAGGAGCGTTCCGATTCCTCCCCCTCTGTGACGGCGGCACAGCGACCTTTCGGTACCCCACCCGGCGGTATTACGCGGGTCCGTGAACCGGAGCGTGATACTTTTGATCCCGGTGGTCCCGACGACAGCGAGGATACGGGCGATCCGTTCGCGGAGGAGGACGAGAGGGAGGCTCCCCGCACCGCCGCCCCACGTGGGGCGGCTCCGTCCCGGCAGGAAGCCGCAAACCCGCTGGCGGGAAACGGCTGCTCTGTGGACGGCTGTACCAATGTGCTGACACCCGGTCAGATGACGATGTCAATGAACAAATTCGGCAAGGCGCTCTGCCTGCTGCATCAACGCGATGTCGCCCCAGTCGGCGCAGGCGGCGGGGCGCGACGGCCAGCGGCGAAAGCCGCGGGCGGCAATGACACGCTGCTTTAAAGCAGGGTTCAGCAGATCGAAAGTGGGTCGGGGGAGAGCAGCCTTCCCTCGGCCCACTTTTCGTTGCGGCGTCATCGCCAGGGTATAATCGGGCATGCTTTCCCCCGCTCCCCACCTCGACGATTCTGCGGCTCATTATGATCTTCTGGTGCGCGGCGGCACAGTCTACGACGGTTGCGGGACCCTCCCCAGAGTCACCGATGTCGCGGTGCAGGGCGGACGCATCGCGGCGGTCGGGGATCTTTCGCAGGCATCGGCGACGCGCACGATTTCGGCAGCCGGGAAGTTTGTCTGCCCGGGCTTTATTGACATTCACACCCATTCGGACCTCTCTCTGCTGTATACGCCCGGAATGGACTCCTCGCTGGCCCAGGGGGTGACCACGGAGGTAGTCGGTAACTGCGGCTTCTCGCTCGCCCTAGCCCGCCCCGATGCGATGTTCGCACAGGAGCAGCGCGGCCTGGAGCGCGGCGGCATCACCCTGGACTGGAGCGATCTGCCCGGCTTTTTGCGCCGCATCGAAGACAGCGGTATCGCGATCAATGTCGCGACACTCGCCGGGCATGGAACGCTCCGAAAGCGCGCCATGGGGTTTGCGGACCGCCTGCCGGACGCGGCAGAGCTTACCACGATGCGCCGCGACCTCACCGATGCTCTGGCGGCGGGCGCGATCGGCTTATCTTCGGGCCTGGAATATGTACCTGGAATGTACGCCGATATCGCCGAGATGACCGCGCTCGCTAAAGTCGCTGCCGAAGCAGGTGGCTTCTACGCGACCCATCTGCGCGATGAGGGCGATCATCTGGAGGCGGCGGTCACCGAGGCGATCGCGGTCGCCGAGGGGGCGGGGGTTCCGCTGCAGCTATCACATCACAAGGCCGAAAAGCCGCGCAACTGGGGCAAGGTGGTGAAAACGCTCGCCATGGTGGACGACGCCCAGAAACGCGGCCTGGATATTCTGCTGGATCAGTATCCCTACACCGCTTACCAGACCGGTCTCGCGACCATCGCCCTGCCGCCCTGGGCGGTGGGGGGCACCCCGCTTGAAATGGCAAGAAAGCTGCGAGACCCAGACGTCCGCGCTCGCGCCCGTTTGGGGATGGGCAGCGTCAACTACGGGGTGGTCGAAATCGCCTCCTGCGCCGCCCACAGGGAATACCAGGGACGCACCGTTCAGGAGCTTGCCCGGGAAGCAGGGGCGGACCCGCGAGACTGGGTGTTGGACCTGCTCACCACGACCGACGGGTGGATCTCCGCTGCCCATTTCGCGCTTTCGGAAGAGGATGTCGAGTACGTGATGCGCGACCCGCGGGTTATGATCGGCTCAGATGCGGTCGCGATCTCCCCCATCGGCCCTGCCTCCGTAGACCGCCCCCACCCCCGCTCCTACGGCACTTTCGCCCGGATCTTTGCCCGCTATGTACGGGAGAAAAGCGTGCTTTCCTATGAAGAGGCGATCCGGCGCATGACCACGCTTCCCGCCGCCCGGATAGGGCTGCGGGATCGGGGACAAGTCGCGCCGGGCTTCGCTGCCGATCTTGTTGTCTTCGATCCTGCCGCTATCACGGACACCGCGACCTTCGCCGTGCCGCACGCACTCGCGGTTGGCATCGAGCTTGTGGTTGTAGCGGGTGAAGTCGCCTTTCGGGACGGCATCGCGACGGGGGCACGAGCGGGCCGCGTTTTGCGCCGCAGTTCTGCTCTTCCTTTGCTTTAATATTGGGTAGGTTTTTCTACCATGAGTTCGTTTTCGGGGGTTTTCTAGTACAATGTCCCCAATTCTCCACACGTTCCGACGCTCAGTGCCATTACCGATGTGCGAGAGAAGGTCATTTTTTGCGGCTCTCCGGAAAGGACTGACCATTGACCCAGGCCATACATCTGCTGAGGACACGGGACGATCACGCCATTTTTTCGCTGCTGCTTCCTGCTCTACGGCGGAAGCAGGTACCGGGGAGGCTACTCTCTCTTGCCCTCTCTTCGGCGGCTGTGCTTTATCCGATTCCGCGCTGGCAGCGCAGGCAACATCGTCAATAACACCGGCGTATTGGTCAATCTGAACAACATCACGCCGGTTTTCTTCGTCTCTGGCTTCACGGCGAACGCCCTGACCTTCGACAGCAATGTTCCGTTTACGCTGGACCCGGGCGGCACCTACAGCGGCGCACTGTTTGGAATTGATGTCGCCTCGAGCGTTTTGAGCGGACTTTATGCGGGGACCGCAACGCTGAGCGCGGAAGATGAAAATGGCGTCTCTTTCAATCCATCACAAAACATTCAGATCAATATTCCGGGTGGCCTCAGCCTCGCTCCCGAGCCGGGTTCGGCAGCGCTTGCCCTCGGTGGCCTGCTGGTCTCGACTCTCGGCATCGTGCGGCGAAAACGGCGTTCTCTGAGGTAGTTCCACAGCGCCGATAAAAGGGACGGGCAGACGGCCCGTCCTTTTTCCGTTGTGTCAAGTTCTATCAACAGGAAAATTTTTCGGAGGGGCGCTTAGCTTTCAACACGGGCAATGCTACTAAAATTGCGATATAAACAGCACACCTGAATATCGGTAAACCTTTGGGCAGCCGTCGGGAAGGAGTTCGCGGACTTTTCGCGAATATTTTCCTGAGTCCTAGAGCGTCAGCGGTTCGGGCCGTGAACCCAGAGCGGAGAGTCGCGTCGTAGACTCAGCAAAATGTCGGTTCCGTCACTTCCGGCGGATCTAGAAGGCCCTGCATGATAGCAGGTTTACAGCACATTGATTTGCGGGATAATGGGGCCAATCATTACCGGGTGGGCAGCCAAACGACCTCCATACCCTCTCGCCTGTGCGCGCTTGGCGGAACGCTCCGCGAAGTGCATTGTGGCTTTGCCTCCCCCATTCCGCAAACCTCGCCGGCACAAAGACGCGCCCGCGACATCACGAAACACCACTGTTACGAGGTGATAACGTGGCGTTAACGACGGGTTCAGAAGGAGAAGCGATGGCAGTAATAGCAGCAAAGGTGACGCGCTCCGCGCACCGCGGCAGCAGTCCCGGCGCTGAAGATCCCGCAAAGGTCGTTTCCAGCAGCGACCGCGCTTCTGGGGGAATCGGGGACTCCGGGGACCCTGGCAGCGGAAATGGCACACGGGTCAGTGTCCGAGCCAGGGGAAGCGAGGCAGGCGGCGGGGCCTCAGACGCCCCCTACCTCGCTGCGGGCGAGACCCGTGCCGATGATCTCCAATCTTATATCAACCGCCTGACTCGGTGCAATCTGCTGACCCCGGATGAGGAGATTCGTCTCGCGAACCGGATCGCAATCGGCGGAACCAGTGGTGCCCAGGCTAAAGCCCGGCTGGTCGAGTCGAATATGCGCCTTGTTGTCTCCATCGCCAAAGCCTACCGTTCGTCGGGGATACCCTTCGAAGACCTGATTCAAGAGGGGGCGATCGGCCTCATGACCGCAGCCGAGCGGTTCGACCCCAAGCGCGGTTATCGCTTCTCGACCTATGCGACCCAGTGGATCCGCCAGGCGATCGGTCGCGCCGTGGATAACAAAGCCAAGTCCATCCGCCTTCCCGCGCATGTCTCCGAGTCGCTCCGGAAGCTGGACAAAGCTCGCTCGGAGATGCGGCGCGAGCTTGGTGAGGACCCGACCCCCGATCAGCTTGCCCAGCGAACCGGTATCTCCCTGCGCAAAGTAGCCTCGCTGCTCAGCACGACACAGGAGCCGATCTCACTAGATATGCCTGTCGGCGATGAAGAAAACACCAGCCTTGGTTCCCTCTTGTACGACAAGACATCACCGGACCCGCAGGAAGAACTGATTGATACGGAGATGCGGGACGAGATCCACTCCATTCTCTCCGTTCTGGACGAGCGCGAACAGCACATCATGCGCAAGCGGTTCGGCTTTGATGGCGAAGAGACGTATGTCCTCCAGCAGATCGGCGAGGAACTGAACATCAGCCGCGAGCGGGTTCGCCAGATCGAAGCACAGGCGCTTCGCAAACTCCGTTCCGCAGCCCGCAAGCGCCGACTCCGGGACTATCTGCAGGGATAGCCCCCCTTTCACCCTTCACAGGGCTTCCTACGGGCGCATGCCGCGCGGCATGCGCCCGATCTGTTTTTGCGGTACAACAACGGCATGTCGTCCACGCCCGCCGCTGCCAGCAGCACGGCAGTCGCCGCTGGCTTTGTCCCTTCCGGATCCCTCCCCCGGCTCCTGCGCAGCATCCGGAAGTGGAGCAGGATGTTCAGCATCTTCGCGCAGGATGCGCTCGCCTACCGGGCGACCGCCATCATCTGGATCCTCACCGATACCATCCCCCTGCTTGTCATGCCGCTTCTCTGGCTTGCCTCCTTCAACGGACGTCAGGAGATCGCGGGCTTTGGGCGCTCGCAGATCACCGCTTACTACTTAGTGCTTCTTGCCGTCACCAATCTGGTCCAGTGCCATCAGATGTGGGAGATGGCCGCCGACATCAAAGAGGGCCGTTTTTCCGCCTACCTGCTGCGCCCCTTCTCCTACCGTGCGATGAACTATCTGGCATTTCTCGCCTGGCGCATTCTTCGCACCGTCCTGTTCCTGCCTATCTTCTTGCTCGCCGCGTTTTTGTTCCGCGACACCCTGCAATGGAGTGAGTATTACTACGGCTGGGCCTTCTGGGTCTCGGTCGCACTGGGCCATTTTGTCTCGTTTTTCATTACCTACGCCTTCGGCCTGCTGGCCCTGTATTTTGTGGAAACACGGTCGCTGTTTAACCTCTGGTACCTGCCGCTCATTATCTTTTCAGGGCAGTTCGCTCCGACCGCGATGTTCCCACCACTGGCAAAAAGGGTCGCCGAGTTCTTGCCTTTTCGCTATACGCTGGCACTCCCGACGGAGATTTTTCTGAACCGCCTCTCGCCCCTGGAAGTCCGAAACGGGCTTCTCGCACAGGTGGCCTGGATCGCCGCCGCTTATGTCCTGGGCCTGTTGCTGTGGCGAGGCGGCATCAAACGTTTCACTGGAGTCGGATTATGATTCTCCCCCCACTCGCCGTTCGTGCCGAGCGCGCCTTCGAGGTCATCGAAGACCGGTTCCACCTGGGCGATGGCCAGTACCGTGAGAGCCTCGGATCGGATTCGCCCGCATTCGCCTGGGGGCACGGCGTCCTGCTTTCCGCATTTGTGGCGATGGCGCAGAATGCCCCTTCGGAAAAGCGGCGCGCGCTTTACCGCACCCGAATGGTGCGCCACATCCATACCCTGGAGCGGCTTTACTGGCGGCGGGAGGGCCCTGTCGCCGGGTTTAACGCTTCCGCGGGTCAGACGACCGGTCTGGACCGTTATTATGATGACAATGCCTGGTTCGGCCTGGCGCTGTATGATGCCGCCGAAATCCTCCAGGATCGAGCGGTCCTGACCCTGGGGCATCGGACCCTCGATTATGTCCTGTCCGGGCAGGATGCACGGGGGGGCGGCGGTCTCTGGTGGAAGGAAGACAAGCGGGAGAGCAAGAACACCTGCTCGGCAGCGCCCGGAGCGGTCCTTGCGCTGCGTGCCGCGCGCATGCCCGGGGCGCGGCCGGACGCCACGACTCTCGCCCGGCGGCTGCGAAGCTGGCTTCAGAGCACCCTGCGCGACCCTGTGGACGGTCTTTACTGGGACAACATCAACGCCGCGACTGGTGCCGTCGAGAAGACCAAATGGTCCTATAACAGCGCTCTGCCGCTTCGTCTGGAGATGGGGCTCGCCGCGCACTGGAGATCTCCCGTTTACCAGGGGGAAGCCGCGCTGCTGGCGGAGGCTTCCCGGCGGCGCTGGTTTGACCCCACGCGGAAGCTGATTCAAGACGATGCCTGCTTCGCGCATCTGCTGACGGAGGCGCTGATTCAGGCGTCTCAGGCGACGGGCGAGCAGCGTTTTCGGGACGCCTCGCTGGCGACTCTCGACACGCTCTGGGCGGCGGTTCAGAGGCCCGACGGCGTTTATCCCGCCAAATGGGCACTTCCTCCAGACGCCGACAGCAAACCAGGCCAGCTGATCGCGATTGCCTCGGCAGCGCGGGCCTACGCCTACTCGATCCCCTCCCAGGCAGAAGCGCGTCAGTCCTCGTGATCGCTTTCCTTCGGCGCTATGGGCGACTCTACCGCGTTTTCGCTCGAAACAATCTGGTGCGTGAGCTGGAGTTCCGGGGCAATTTCTGGGGCAAGGTCGTCACGAACATCGCCTGGCTGTTCTCGTTCGTTCTGTTCCTGAAGATCCTGTTCGCCAACACAGACGCCGTTGCCGGGTGGAACGAGGGCGAGGTGTTTCTGCTCTTTGGGACCTTTATGCTGTCACGCGCCCTGATGGATGTTCTGTTCACGCAAAATCTGAGCAAGATCCCCGAAATGATCCGCATGGGGACGATGGATTTCGTCCTCACCAAGCCCGTTCCGTCGCAGTTTTATATCTCGACCCGGTATCTGTCCCTGGACGAGATCGGGAGCGTGCTGGGCGCACTCGCCGTGCTGGGTTATGGCACTTTCCTCACCCACGCCACACCGTCCGCGTTCCAGATCGTCGCGTGGCTGCTGCTCACGTTTTGTGGCCTGATTATTCTTTACGCGCTCCAGCTTCTCTTGATGACGCTCTCGTTCTGGTTCGTGCGTCTGGAAAATCTGTCGGCCCTGGTGGATACCGTGGTCTTTGTCGCGCG
>JACMJB010000011.1 GCA_014380815.1 Armatimonadota bacterium | reverse complement strand
GGAGGCCGCGCCGCAGCTTGGTGAGCAGTCCGATCAGATCGGCTTTCTCGGTGGAAGAAAGGCAGGCCAGAAGATCGCTGAGCAGCCGGTCCCGGTGGGGCAGTGCGGCCTCCAGGAGCGCCGCGCCGCGCGTGGTCAGGCAGGCGCGAATCACGCGCCGGTCGGGTGCGTCACTGTCGCGGCGGATCAGCTCCTGCCTCTCCAGCCGGTCCATCAGACCGGTGACATTGGCCTTGGTGACCACCAGACGTCGCCCGACCTCGGTCAAGGGCAGCCCCTCCGGACCGGCATCGCGCAGAACGAGGAGCGTGTTCATCTGGGCGCCGGTCAGATGCAGGTCCTTGAGCGCGGCATCCAGGTAGGGGCTGAGCGCGGCATTGGTGCGGACGACATTGTACACGACCATCGCATCCGCATCTGCCGCCGGTTCGTGGTTTTCTTCGCTGGTCCCCAAGACATCCTCCAACACCGGCAGTACTGGTTTACGTCTAAACTATCTCGTTATACGGTAAATCAGACGGAATCGGTGGCGCGAAGTTCTCAGTATTTGCCCGGGAGAGCGAAAGGGCAAGCCAGGGCTGGTCCAGGTGCGTACCTGGGGAAGGCTCGGACCGGGTTTTTCGGCTTCGTCGCCAGACTTCCGCGCTAGACTTCCACTTCCAGACCGTCGTGGGCAACCGTCATGCCAAGAGGGGCGGCACGCTCCGTCAGCGCATCGTGAAGCAGCAGGCCGGTGTGGGAGAAATGAGTCAGAAAGAACGGGGCATTTGCTGGCAGCGACCCGCTCTGATGAAGCCGCGTCTTGACCGCCGCGCACTCAGAAAGGCTCAGGTGGCCTGCATATGGGTTTTCGGAGATGCCCTTGCCACACTCCATCACCGCGCCGCGCAGCCGCCGCGTGGCGAGGAAGTCCCAGGTAGTCCCGGTGTACCAGCCGGTGTCCGAGCCATACAAAAACTCCTCGCCGCCCATCACGTCGGCAAGCAGAAAGTTCAAACAGCGCTCGCTTGGACTGTGGTTCGCGGCAAAAGGCGTGACCCAGAGCGGACCGACCCGGTACGTCCGCTCCGGCTCCACGATCCGCATCTTCAGCGGGGCTTTCTCGAAGAACCGACGGGATTCCGCGCAGATCCGGTCGCGGCACTCCTCGGTTAGCCAGATCTGCAACGGCTTCGTGCGCTGCGGGGCGAAGTTCGGGGATAGGTACTGCAACTCGCGCGGGGCGAAATGGTCATCGTGGCTATGGGTGAACAGCAGATGCTCGATTTCCGCAAGCGGCTGCTCCGGATAGCGGTGGGTCTGCGCGAGGGTATCGGGCGGCAGATCAATGCGGACCAAGCCCCCGGCGAGAGCGGACGTCCGCATCCGAAGGTCGCGCCCACCGCGCCTCCCTGCTTCCCGGCAGAGTGCGCAGCCACAAAAGAGTGCAGGAATTCCTTCTGCCGCTCCCGTCCCTAGAAAAAAGATTCGCATGCTGTGATCTTTGCCGCTCCCTTGCCACGAATGCGGAATTATACCTCGCCTAACCCCCCGGGAACCGCGTATACTATTTCACAGCCTCTTCGTGGGAACTGAGCCTAAAGATGACCGTTGACATCGCCAAAATGCCTGCTGCCCCGCCGCTCCCCGC
>JACMJB010000083.1 GCA_014380815.1 Armatimonadota bacterium | reverse complement strand
AGCCGCCGCGCTGGGCGAAGCAACGCCCCTGATAGAAGCCTCTCGCGGGCCGCTCTTCGCCCGCGCGGACTACGAGGCCGCATGGCAGGCCGCCCAGCGCGGCGACTTCGGGGCGGCGGCGCTGCTCTCAGAGCGAAGCGGGAAGACCGTCCCCTGCCTTCTGGCAGCCCACAAGCTGCGGATGCTCGCGCTTGCGGGAGCGGGCCGCGTCCGCGAGGCGGAGCGTTTGCGGAGAGACCTTTCCCGAATCCTGCCCCAGGAACCGGACCTGACCCGATGGCAGTTCATGGGGTCCGTCTCCGAACCTGTCCCTGAGGCAGGTCACCCTCCCATACAGAGACAGCACCGTCGCCGTGCCGCCCCGCCGCGACGGGCTGCCGCTCCTGCCCTGACAATCCCACCTCCACCGCCCGTGGCGGCCTCGAAGCGCGCCCTGCCTCGCTCGCCGATGCCGCTGGTCGTTTCTTCCCTGGCGCTGGTGCTGTCGGTGACCGCACTGGTGGTCTCTGCCCGTCCCCGGCGCTCGCCGGCTCTCACCTCGCCCGGCCTCCCTGCCCCGTCCGCCCCAAAGCCGGGAACTCTTGCCCCGCGCGAACCGTCTCAAGGTGAACTGGTCGTCCTGCCGCCCGTTCTTCAAGGTGAAATCGCGGCGCGGCGGCGTTCCGCGGACCAACAGCAAGCACGGGATTGGTTCAACCGCGCGGTTCGTGCTCGGAACCGGGGAGACTGGCGGGCGTGCGACCGCTTCGCGGAGGCGGCCTACGCTCTGGGTGCGGACACCTACCTGGGTGATGAGGCGCTGGTCCTCCGCGCCCTTGCCGCCGATAATAACCGTGACCCACTTTCCCTGCGCACGGCGCGTTACGCCGCCATCGCGGAGAAAAAGCCGGGTTCCGTGTATGCGCCCTGGGCACTGAAGCAGGCGGCTCGGCTGGCACGGCAGGAGGGTCACGCCGCGGCGGCAAATCAATACGGGAACACATTGCGCGCCCGGTATCCCCGCTCGCGCGAGGCGCGCGGTTAGACAGATGAGCGTCACGATGAGCAGCACAAGCAGCGGTGGGGACAATCCGGAAGATAAAAGCGCCCTTCCCAACCACTACGAGGTGCTTGGAGTGGATGAGGAGGCGTCCGAGAGCGACATCAAGAGCGCGTATTTCCGCCTGGTGCGCGAGTATCGTCCCCAGGAAAACCCCGAGGACTTCCAGCGGTTCAACGACGCCAGTGCGACACTCTCGGACCCACGGCGTCGGGGAGCCTACGATCAGAACCGCCGCAATGGTCGCCGGATGCAGGTGTTGGTGGATCAGGCTGCCAACTCGCTGGACAAGGACCCGCAGAAGGCGATCGCCCTGCTGAAGAATGCCATCGCGATGGCCCCGGACGTTCCCCGGCCTCGTGCGCTTCTTGCCCAGGTGCTGACCCGAATCGAGGAATACGAGGGCGCCGAGAAGCAGTATCGCTGGCTGATCCGCGATAACCCGCGGGACGAAACGATCCGCTTCAAGCTGGCTCGCTGCCTGTGGCTGCAGGAGCGGCTTGGCGAGGCCGAGGCGGAACTCCGCGGTGCGCTGAAGGTGAACGCACGCTACCACGATGCCCTGATCCTGCTGTCGCGCCTGCAGGAAATCCAGGAGCAGAACGCTCTGGCCGCCCAGACCCTGGAACAGGCGATCGCCAACGATAACCGGGAAAACTACGCCGACACGGATGCCCTGCTTCGGCTGTTTGTTCTGTACTTGCTGGTGGGAGACCTGGAGGAGGCGGCCCACACAGAGCAGCGACTCCTCGCCGTGATTCCCGGTGATGCCTCCCCGCGCACCGACAAGGCAGTGAAACGAATCCTGCGCCGCGCGAACGAGCTATATCAGGCGGAAAAGTTCCAGAGCGCCCTGCGCCTGGTAGATTGCGCCGCACAGCGCACTCTGGGCAGCCCGGAAGCCACGGAACAGGCGGAAACGCTTTACCGCGCGGTGACCCTTCGCAACGAAGCGCGTCAATTGCAGGCGGACCGCCTCGCGGAGGGTGCTCTGAAGGCGTATCTGGAACTGCGCTACCTGGACCGCGCCCCGGAAACGCTGCGGCAGAAGCTCGATGTTCTGCTGTCGCGGCTGATGGGGGAGATTGCCCTGAAGCCGCGCGAGATCGTCGGCACCGTGGACTACCTCCGTCGCCAGTATCCGACCATCGCCGCCGAGCAGGAGCGTCTCCTTGCCGAACTCTATGACCGTGCGACAAAGCGCATTGTCGCTAACGCCGCCAGAGAGGCGGAGAATGCCGCTATGCCGGATCAGCGGGATCTTCCCCCAGGGGGAGGCGGCGCCAAGCGTGGTGGCCTCCTGGGCTGGCTGCGTGGGGGCGGCGACAGCAACGCGAAATAGCGGAGAGCCGTCTATTCAACGCTGGGACGGACAGCCCGCGCGACCCGGTGGTGCAGGTCCCTCCTCTGGCGCTGCCGCCGACGCGACTTCCCTGCGTTTGCGTTTAAGCCGGCAGAGAACTTTTTGATCCGCTAAGGGGTATAGATAGAGGAAACGTGCCGCGGGGCAAAGTTAGCAAGGATACAAAAATGGAGACAGCGACTTTTGGAGCAGGCTGTTTTTGGGGCGTCGAGGCGACGTTCCGTCAGACACCTGGTGTGACGGCAACTGCCGTTGGATATGAGGGCGGGACCCTGAAAAACCCGACCTATCAGGACGTCTGCACTGACCGGACCGGCCATGCTGAGGTGGTGCAGGTGGCGTTTGACCCGTCGAAGGTCTCCTACGACGACCTTCTGACCCTCTTCTTCGAGAACCACGATCCGACCACGCTCAACCGTCAGGGGCCGGATCACGGGTCCCAGTACCGGTCCGCGGTGTTTTTTCACTCCCCGGAACAGCGGGAGGCCGCCGAACAGAAGAAGGCCGCGCTGGAGGCATCGGGGGCGTTCAAGCGGCCTATTGTCACCGAGATCGTCCCGGCCCAGACCTTTTATGCCGCCGAAGAATACCATCAGCAGTATCTGGAAAAGCGTGGTCTGGCAACCTGCCATATCTAGGGTACTTTCGGAACACGGAAACCAAGAGCGAGGCACGCCGCGTGCCTCGCTCTTGGTTTACCGGGAAACCGTTCAGCCACATTTCAGCCGCACTGATTGACCGCCAGAACGTGGCCGGTCTTCGTGTCTATCTGGAACATTACCTCGACAAGTTCGCTGTCTCCTTCGCCCCATAGCGAAACCCCATACTCTGCGCTCGGCGGAATGATCACGATCAGATCCTGGGAGGCAGTCCCCTCCAGTCCCTGCCACGTCAGGGCATCCAGCTTATCCAGGTCTGTCAGAGCGCCTGCTTCGAGATCAAACGGGACCGGCACGAAGAACTCCGGGTAACCTCGGTAAGGCCAGTCCTCGGAGGAGCGAAGGGGAGCCAGATCAAGAACCCGAACTGCGGTATCCGAGAGAATCTGATACCGAAGCGCACAGCCACTAAACGTGAAGCCGTACAGCAGCGGCAGGAGGCGGACCTGGGGGATCGAGGCCCCCAGGCGTGGATCGGTCAGATCCAGAGTCGCTACCCGGTGCAGTGGCTTCTGATCTCCGGGGAAATCCTCCAGGACCAGGTCAAGTGGACCGCCGAAGCGGTGCCGGTAGCTCCCGGTTTCCCCCATCCTTATCTGGTAGAGAGCTTCCCCCTGCCACAGCACCGGTCCACCGAGCGATTCTGGCCCGTTCACGATAAAAGACCCCCTAGCTTGCCAGGTGCAGCCAGTCATGGAGCAGGAAGTAAAGTCGCCCGATCAGCAGCGAAAGCCGCGCCATGATCGTGGAGCCGAAGATAGCCCCAAACGCGAACATCAGCAGATACCGACCCAGTTTCGAGGTCCCCAAAACCGCTTTATTTTTCTGTTCGTAGGAGAAAAAGAAGTAGCTCATGACCGACACGACGATCACCAGAAAGATCAGGTTGTTGAGGGGGGCAGAGATCGGGGTCATCCAGTACGCGCCCGGCGCGGTGACTTCGGGTGGGTTAATCAGGGGCACATTGACCGCCGAGCGGATCAGCGGGAACTGGACAGCGGCGTAGCGTTGAAAGGCTTGTCCCGCCGTCAGACCGAAGAAAAAGCCGAAGATCAAACGGCTCATCCAGGCATTGCGTCGCGAGTAAACGGTGTAAAACAGCAGTGCGGCAGGGAGGGCGGCGGCCCACCACCACTGTCCTTCAGCGACCATCGGGTCCCACCAGCGAGGCTTGAGCACATCGGTCCAGGTGATTACCAACCCGTAGCCGACCCCAAGGCCGATAAACAGGTGCTCGAAGAAACGGAATACCTTGTTCTCGCGGTACAAGATCGAGTAGAGGCCCAGCGTACAGATCGCGCCGATCCAGGTGACGATAACCCCAATATTGTCCGGGCGGAAGAAGCTTTGCACGGTAGTTATCGCGCCTCCCGCGCGGCAGCGGCAGCCTGCTGACGGCGCAGAACGATCATGCTGACATTTCCGACGACGATCAAAAGAATGATCAGAAAGTGGGCGAAGGAAAGCGAAGCCGACGCCCGCGAGCCGAAGCCGGGCTGCGTGGCATACTTCGCCTGCAGGATCAGCGCCTCGTACTCGCCTGCTCCGGTCAGCCCGTTCAGCAGGCCAGAGATCTGTCCGGACTTCAGGAACGGAAACGCCTCCGGGGCCATAACGGCGGTGCAGCCGTAGTTGATCGGAATACGGTTCTCCCCTGCCGCTGCGAAGTAGCCCAGCCAGTATTCCAGCGACGACACCGACGAGATCTCGACGACCATCGCGACATCGTTGACGGATTTGTAGTTCTGCATCAGGGGGATCTGCGCGAGCGGTGTCCCTTTAATGTCCTTGCCGATAGTGCCGTAAATGTCCCGTGACAGTGACTTGATGTTCGGCGCAGGGTCGCCGGACTTGTAGCCCCAGTTGACGTAGTCGCGACCATACTGGTAGCCATACTCCGGCGCGATCCGCTCGGCAAGCCCCTGGGCAAGATCACGGCCCTGCGGGTCGCTGAACGAGAACAGCGCGATCTTCATCCTGCGGGCCATCAGGTGCCGCAGGATCGCGTCCGCCTGGCTCAAGTTCTCGGTCGCGGTCGAGGCGGAGAACGAAAACGAGACAATGACCAGTTTCTTCTGGGCGACGGGGTCACCGGTCACCCGCTCGACCGAATCGAAGAAGCTGCGCGACTGAGGCAGGACGACGGCTTTACCGGCAGGTATCGGGAAGATCAGGGGCACGGAAACGACCAGGGCCAGCAGCAGATATAGCAGGCGGCTGTCTATGTTTTGCAGACGGTTCAGCAGATTCATAAAATGACGGGGCGTACCCTAAACCTCCCTATCGAAGTAGGAACCCCGCTCCAGCGACAGCCACAGCCGGATCGCGGTCGAAAGCAGGCCCATCCCAAGCCCAAGATCCACCGCGAGCAGCGCCGGCGAGCTGACACGGGTCAGAATCCAGTCCCGGATCACCTCCAGCCGCAGCGAGGAGGCAAAGCCCTCCGTGGGCAGCCAGGCCGTGATCGCCTGACCCATCGGAACCTGACCTAAAATCACCAGGAAGGCGGAGGCAAGCAGAAGAGTCGCCTCTACCGAACGGAGTCGAAACGCCCGGTAGGCGGCGGAAACGATATAAAACGAGATGATCGAGAACATCGCCGCCTGGAGGTTCTTGTAGGCCCCGTCAAACAGCAGGCGATAGATTCCGGCGTTGTAGCTGTTGGGGCGATACTCCTTCAAAAAGCCGAAGATCGCGATGCCAAACAGGGCGGCCAGCAGGGTCAGCGAGAAACCCCAGCCTGCCCGCTGTCGCACGATCGCGCGGCTGTGCACCGTCAGCAGCGAAAAGATGCCGACCCCACCCGCGAACGACAGCAGGACCTGATTGACCTGTGCGAAGGCCGGCAGGTAGGGCGTCAGAAAGTTCTGCCCCGCTTCCTTTCCGGCAGCTCCGACCGGAAGGAAGAACTCCAGAACGTAGTACAGGCCGGCCAGAAAGGTGATTCCTGAGATCAGCGGCTTGCGGAATTTGACCGGAACCAGCGTCAGCGCGAAGAACAGCAGTCCGGAGACCACCAACGCGCCCGCGATATAGCCGATCAGGGCCGGACCTTTAGCAGGGGAGAACATCGTGCTTATCCCCCTCCCTTGGTGGCAGCGGCGGCCTGGAACCATTGACTGAGCGGGACCGCTTTATCCGCGAAGAAATTGTCCATCAGGGGAATGCCGAAGCTGGCGAGCAGAACGCCCAGCAGGATGCAGGCCAGAACGATCGCCTTGGCGATGTCCTGACCGACAATCGCGCCGAGGAGCGTGGGCTGGCGGGTCAGATAGGCGGTAGCGGCGTAAAATTCGTCGCCGATAATCACATAATCGCAGGCGGCAATAAAGAAAGGGATCTGCGTCGTGGACGGTGTCCCCGCAACCTGGATAGCCCCGACCCGGTTGCCGTTTTCGGCGATAATCAGCGACTCGGCGTAAAAATAACCGAACAGAAAGATGGACGCCACTTTCTCCCGGTTGATGATGCCCGCAACCCCCGCGGCATACGCGAACTGCTGGTCGGCGAGGAACCGGACATCATCGTCGTGAAAGGCTTCGGGGCGACCGCCACGCGTGTAGGCATCACGGATCGCCTCCTCGGCAATCGGTACGAGCGAGGGGTCTCGCATCGGAACCAGCAGGCGGCTGCCGAACCGCGCCGCGGTTTCCGCGACGAACGAGACGATGGCAAGCGCTTGAAGGGTGATGATGCCGGTCTGAGCATCCAGCCCGCCCAGGCCGATGGAAGCCAGGACCGGGCGACCCATCTCGGTCGCGCGCCCCACCGCCTCGTCAATGGCGGTGAGACCCGGAATCCGGCGGATAAAAAACTTGCGTCCGCGCTGTGCCGACACCACCATCGTGATGATGACAGCGGTGATAATCAGCAGAAAGACACGGGCGGCGGGTGTTGCATGGTCCATGAGTTGTCTCGATTATCTGGGTTCAGATGCTTGGCGTTGGGGATTCGGCGCGGGGTGGGTCGCTCCGGTCAATGCGCTCGATCAAACGGTCTATGCTGCCCGACTCTCGCAGCAGGCGGGAGACGTTCTCGATCCGCTCGAT
The DNA here is from genome assembly GCA_014380815.1 of Armatimonadota bacterium. Taxonomy (GTDB): domain Bacteria; phylum Armatimonadota; class Armatimonadia; order Armatimonadales; family Armatimonadaceae; genus JACMJB01. The sequence continues at coordinate 2,938 of JACMJB010000083.1, read as the reverse complement.
GCCAAGCAGCGGCGCGAGCATCGGGGCAAGGACGATCATGCTCTGCGACGCCACGAAGGCAAGGGGGCGATGCATCTCCAGCGCAAAAATCACCGGGGTCTGCAGGCCGCGCCGGCAGACCCCGGCGGATATCTCATCCAGCAGCGCCTCGCGCTCGGCCTCGGTCAGTGGTTCGTCCCAGCTCATGCCGTTTCCGGTTCCCCGGAAGCGTGAAACTCGCGGCGGCAGCGGCGCACGGTCTCCAGAACCGCCTCCTCGTTACCCTCCGCGAAGCGCAGCCGGATGCCGCGAAACTGATCCAGCCGCGAGGCACGGGCGAAAGGCGACAAAAACGCCCCGTCTTCCCCGTACCGGGCACGTTTCACCTCGCTCCAGTCCAGGGACAGATGCGTCAGGAAACAGCTCGCCCGCGCGCCGCGCGTGGTCAGCCGGTACGAGACAGGGAACAGGTATTCGGCCATCGCGGAGGTCAGCGCGCCGAGCGGCAGAATCAGCGTGAGCGGGTGCGGGAACAGAAACAGCCAGAGCAGCAGGGCGACGCCGTAAGCCATCATCACAAGCCCCAGAAGCCGCGGATTCTCTCTGAGTCGGTGCGTGCGCCACGCCAGCAGGACTGTCTCCTTCGTGGCCCTCTGGGGAGAGTCAGCGGGCATGAAAGGGCCGTCCGACCGCTGAGAAGCGGCGGCGGCGGTGGGGGCAGTGGCGGTCGGTAGCGTGGGTAAAGACTGCAAGAAAGGAATACGCGAATTTTAGCCCAACCCGGACGCTACGTCAAGGCAAGGCCCAAAAGGGTAGGGGATAAAGGGATTGGGGGCGGGCAAGTGCTTTTCCCAAGTTATAGCTCTTTCATCCATGCCGGACTGGGAGCGGTGCGCTGCTGCTCCAGAACGACGGTAGTGCCGTGTGGTCCGGTGAGCAGGTAGATGCGGTCAATGGTGCGAAGGATCATCCAGAAACCGTGACCCAGAGTCCCCGCCGTCGTGAACCCCCGCTCCAGGGTCGCCCGGTGCAGCGACTCCTCCGCGATCCCCGATCCCTGGTCGCTCACCCAGACCTGCACCAGTCCCTGCGCCTGGTCCGCGTAGACCCTCCCCACCCCGCCCCCGGCGTGCACCACCGAGTTCATAGAAGCCTCGCCCACCGCCGTTTCCAGGTCCTGACAGCGTTCCCGACCAAACCCGGCGGCATCGCAGGCTGCGTTCACGCCGTGCCGAAACTGGTTCAGGCTTCTGTGGGTGAGAGTCACCGGCGGCGCGATCGGTTCCGTGGCGAGGGGGCGAGGCAGATCGCCGTCGGTGTCGCACAGCAAGAGGCGGCCTTCCGTCAGGCTGGACAGCATCTCCCGCACAAAGCGGCGCTGCTGCATCTGAAGCGCCGTCCGCTCGGCCTCCGCTTTTTTGCTCTCCGTAACATCAATGCAGGAGCCGATAAACCCCTGGAAGAGTCCGCTATCGTCTCGGTAAGGCACGCCGTTATCCAGCAGCCAGCGATACTCCCCGTCGCTGCGCCGCAGCCGGTATTCCATCGTGAACGGCTGCCGCGCCGCGAAGGCGGTCTGGTAGACCTGCAGAGAGCGATCCCGGTCGTCGGGGTAGATCCCCTCCGTCCATCCGTCTCCCGCCTCCTGTTCCTGGGTGCGGCCAGTGAAATCCAGCCACGATTTGTTGAAATAAGTGCAGGCCGCTGTGGTATCGGACACCCAGATCAGGACCGGGGCGGCGTCCGCCATCAGCCGGAATTGCGCCTCAGACTGCTGATGCTGCTCTGCGGCCTCTCTTCGCTCGGTAATATCAATGCAGGAACCCAGGAACCCGGTGAACGCGCCGTCCTTATCGGTCAGCGGAACGGCGTCGTCCAGCAGCCAGCGGTAAACGCCGTCGTGGCGGCGCAGCCGATACTCGGTGGTGAAAGCCTGCTGCAGGACCACCGCCGCCCCCGAGACGCGCCGGACCGCGTCCTGGTCGTCGGGATGCACCCCGTCGCTGAATCCAATACTGCTCTGCTGCTCCAAAGACAAGCCCCGAAACTTCAGCCAGGCCTGATTGAAGTAGATTCCACTCCCCTCGGCATCGGTCATCCAGATCAAGGCGGGCGAGGCATCCGCGAGCCGTCGAAAACGGGCCTCGCTCTCGCGAAGCGCAACTTCTGCCTGCTTTTGCCGGGTGATATCGCGCTGCGTCCCCCACGCACGCAGAAGGCAGCCGTTTTCCACGATGCCCATCAGCGAGTTGGCAAACCATCTCAGGGAGCCGTCGCGGTCGCGCTCCACCGATTCCGCGTCGCTCAGCCGGTAGCCAGACTCGATAAAAGCGCGTAGATGTGCCTCACTTCGCGGATCGCCCTGCATCAGAAACGCGCCCAGCCGGGTTCCGAGCAGGGGGCGGCTGTCCGCGACGCCATACCTGCGCGCCATCGCCTCGTTGCATTCGGCGAGGTAGCCGTGGCGGTACATCTGTTCGATCTGCGCGTCCGGGGCTGCCGTGACCGGAATCGGCTGCTCCGACTCGAAGAGCCAGATCCCCTCAGCACTGTTCTCGGCGAAGGCACGGTACCTCTCCGCGCCTCGTCGCAGGTCACCGTCGGTCTTCCCTGCGGCAGCATCGGCAGCATCAGCAGCCTGTCCATCCTCTCTGTCGGTAAATGCGTTTTCGATCATGGGGTTTCCTGCGGGAAGCGACTCGGGGTATCCGCCGCGCTGCGAAAATAGTGTACACCTTCCGACGTGCTCCCGGTCCCCGGAGACAGCATAATCTCACCGAGTTTCAGATGTGGCGTTTCTCACTTGTCCCCGTGCGGACCTGCCTTTAGCATTCTCCCTCTGTGCGGAGATACAGGGAAGGAAGCGCCTTGCCGCTCCTGCGCGGGGTCGGTCTCGTTCCGGTTGCCGCTTCCGTCCCGCCTGCCGCTGACGCGAAAGTGAGGTTGTTCCATGAATGCT
>JACMJB010000082.1 GCA_014380815.1 Armatimonadota bacterium | reverse complement strand
GCCTTTGCCCTTACCGGAACCATCCCCGGGAGCGGCCCGTTCACGGTCAGCGGAATCCTGCCGGCCTCCGGCAGCGGCGGGGGATACACGCTGACAGCAGGGGGGCAGTCCTACTCTGGAATCTTCGGCGCAGCGGCACCATCTCCCAGTCCCTCGCCGACGCCAACCCCCTGCGTAACCCCTACCTCGGCGGCAACAGCCTGACCATCGAGTCCGTATCCGGGAGCACGGTCAAAATACGCGGCGAGAATGTGCTATTTTCGCCGAACCGATTCAATACGGTTAGCGCAAAGGGCACGTTTACCGCAAACTTCACCAGGACTCTCGAAAAAGTCACCGGCTTATAAGCCAGTCGCGGCTCAGATAGGTAAAGGCTTGCTTCTTTCTATCCGGGCACCTTCTCAGCTTTCATGAAAGGTGACAAAACCGTCCTCGGCGGCGCGGCGGCGCATCGCCGCTATCTTGTCACGGCTTCGAGGAAGTGCCGCTGCTGCCGCCCACGACTCCATCTCGGCGAGCAGGCTCCTCAGTGCCTCCTCCGTGCCAGAGATACGCGGCAGGGCCTTCTGCAGCACCTGCAGATCCAGAGCGGCGGCAAGGTTCGCTGCCCGGCTCTGCGGGATGAGAAGTCCGCCCCCGTCGGGGTCGGCGGCAAAGCTGTTGGCGACGTAGCGCAGCGCCTCGTCGCGCACCCGGTAGCCAAAGTGCAGACCGCGTGGCTGCAGCAGCTCGTTCAGGGTGGCGAGCGTTTCCTGGACTCGGTTCGGAAACGACGGGTCCAGGGTTTCCAAACGCGCCGCTGCTGCGCGCACCTCAGTGACCCGCGACGCCAGAAAAAGGCGCTGCCGCTCCCACGCCGGGATCTCCGGCAGAGACACCGGGCGGGTCGGGAACGGGGCGCGAAGCGTCACCTCGGTAAATTCGATGGTATTGGCTCGGTCCAGCACTTTTTTGCTGAGGGGGTGGGTAGTCTCATCCACATTCACTGATCCGGTCAGAAACACATTGGAAGGCAGGGCCACTGTGCGGCCCGGCGTTGCTCCTGTCAGGGGGATGGCACGGGTCCGGGTCTCCATCGCCGACAAAATGTCAGCCAGGTAATACTCGACACGGGCCAGATTCATCTCGTCTAAGACCAGAAAAAAAGCCCGTTCCCGGTTCTCTGGCTGCGCCGCTGCCACCAGCTTCTCCAGGAATGGTGTCGAGACATAACGGTCCGTGAGCAGGTTCTGATAGCCCAGCAGCGCGGTGCCATCGGTCCAGTCCGGGCGGACCGGCAGGAGCAGGTATTGACCAGAAAGGTTGCCGGTGATCGCCTCTGCCAAAAGCTCCGTCAAGCGCGTTTTGCCCGTACCGGAAAGCCCCGACAGGATCACGAACGGCTTGGTTTTCAGTGCGATGTAATAATCTCGCACCGCCAGTGCGGGAAAGGTGAAGCCCTGGGAGGCGACAAAGCCCTCGAGATAGTCCAGCAGTTCCGTTTCCGTAGTGCGCCGCGCCGGGAGGTCTTCCTCACCATCACCAAACGGCTCTGTCCCATACCAGGCTACTCCCTCACGCACCTCGGTGGGAGACGCCGGGCTGGGCGTCACCGCCGCCGCGACATTTGCCGCGGTGGCGAAGGTCGCTGGGGCGCGGCTGGTCCGCCCTCGCCCCGGGGGCATTTCGCGGGCATGCCACAGAATAGCGTTGACATCCACGAAACTCTCGACGCCCAGTGTGTCGCGTGCCGCTTCGTAGAGAGAAAAATCCGCCAGTAAAGCGCGTATCCGGGTCGGCACGCTGTCCACTGCCTCCTCGCCGTACATCCGCCGCGCCGCCTGCCGTGCCTGTATCCTCTGGGCGGGCGACGGTGCAAGCAGGGTACGCGTCGCTGGGCTGACCAGAGGGTAGCGCTCCGGCGATGCGCCATACAAAAACTGCGAGGTGGTCTGCTGGCCCACCCGCTGTGTCCGCAGGAAAAGGGTCAGACGGGCAGACAGGACATCTTCCCCGAAGAGCAGTTCCCGCAACCCCTGGGCGAACGAATCCGTCGCCAGGGTCCGGTTGATCGCCCGATTCGCTGAGAGTCCGCGCAGCAGTGGCAGAAGCGGCGAAATGGCGCTGCCGGCCCAGACCGGCTCCCGCTCCAAAACTGCTAGCAATGCCGCGATCTGCCCCACGCGCGATTGGAGTCGCGCCCGCTCCGCCAGATAGTCCAGCGCGCGGTCGCCCTCCTGCCACCACGCCCTCGCCTCCAGAAGACCGTGCCGTTGCTCTGGCGTCAGCAGTCCGTCCGGGGCCGTACCCTCTGATCTGTCGCTGGCTCCGGGGTTTTTCCGTTTTGTGATCGCCATGGCAGAACTCTCCGCAAACTCGAAAAACTTTGGGAAGGAGAAAAAAACACGGCAGCGATGCCCCCTGATCAGGAGAAAAAGCTGCCGCGCGGTTCCAAACTATCTGCAAAGCGATCTGTGTGGACCGCTTATGCGCCCGGAGGGAATCGAACCCCCGACCCAAGAGGTAGAAGCTCTTTGCTCTTATCCGCTGAGCTACGGGCGCAAAATATCCTTCTGTGAAGCAAAGAAACGCATCGTCAAGGTAGACTTACAGGGGATTTTACCGCACTTTACGATCCCAAACAAAGGTAATAAACCGTGCCACTTTGCAACAAATGCCTGGCTCGATTCCCGAATTCCATTCGTATAAAGGCGACCGGAGAAATCTGCAGAACCGGCGCTTCTGCTTGATCTGTTCACCCCACAAGCTTCATAACAAAAGAGATCTGACGCAGGATGATTTCGTGCAGGAGAAGCGCCGTTGCCCACGTTGCGAGGAGATGCTCCCGCTCAGTCAGTTTTACCGAAGCCCGCGCCAAAAACTCGACCTTTGGGAGCATCAGGGCGGAACTAGAAAAATGCATCCTGACTCTGTGCGAACTGCCACCGCGAGGAGCATGCCCGGCAAAAGGGGCTGCTCTGCAAAATGGTCGCAGCCATGGTAAGGGGGGAAGCGGGCGAAGGGAATCGAACCCTCGTTATCTGCTTGGAAGGCAGGAGCTTTACCATTAAGCTACGCCCGCATGGTGAAACTATTCGGTTGTAAGTCGGGGCGACAGGATTCGAACCTGCGACTTTTGCGTCCCAAACGCAACGCTCTACCAAGCTGAGCTACGCCCCGTCAAAATTCTACTAATCTCGCAGTATAATGTTTGATCCGATGGCAGTTTGCGCACAGAACATCACACTTTTGTAGTTCGGCAATCAGACGCTTCATTGAACCACCTCGCCATGGTAGTTCGCCAATCGCAAAGTCCTTGTCCGCCGCGTCACGGTTTTCCTTGGACGACCTTAGCGGTTTCGAAGCTATCTTCCGGCTGCTCCGTTTCACAGTACCTGCAAATCTTCGTCGCCACTGTTTTATGAGGTCCAAGGATATAGTACCATAAAAACCTCACGGTCCCAAAACGGTTTCAAGCGTCTGTATGCCCACAGTAAATGAGGCACGCAAGGCGTGGCAGAGGTGGTATAATAGGGTGTCCAAAGCAGGGTTGTTGCCTGCGCTGTTCCTGAAGATCAGGGCACTTGGGTCGGACTTCGGAAGTCCTTCTGGGGGCGATTGGAGTTGACGGGGTACAGTTGGGACAGGTTGCGAGCCGAGGCGCCGCTGGCCTCGTAAAAAGCGGCAAAAACACAAAAGCGAACAACAACTTCGCAACCGCGCGCAACGCCAACGTTGCGCTCGTCGCTTAATTAGCTCCGCTAGTTAACTGACACGTCGCGATTGGTACTGGCGGAATGGACCAGTCGTGGCTTACTAACATCCGCTACCTATCAGCGCAACGCCTGTAGCGCCGGGGGAAACACCACAGGATCACCGCGACGAGAGCCTGTCTTTGGGCGAGCGACGTGGGACATTTAAAACGAAGACTACGCTCGTAGATGCTTGTTCTTCGCTGGCTTCGGACGGGAGTTCGAGTCTCCCCGCCTCTACTGAAATACTCGGAAACAGACCGTTTGGCAAACCGCCAAACGGTCTGTTTTGCTTGATAAACCCACTCCGTTTGCCGAAAATCAGTTTCGGTCACACTGCAAAAGGGAAACTTTCGAGCCATAATCTCGTCGTAGGGTTATAATGGGCCTCATGAACCCTGCCGATTGCCTCCGCCGAAATCTCTGACTTGAGAAACACCCCGCCCCAACGGCCAGAGGGTGTCGTCCCACGCGCTGACGCGGTCTCTCCTCGCGGACCGCGGCATCTTCTCCAGGATTGCTGCCGCCCCATGCTGATTACGCCCCGTCTTTATCTGCCGAACTGCCGCGCCCGAATCGGTGCGACCACTGCCGCCGGACTCGCCTTGCTCTGCGGAACAATGTTGTTGCCAGCCGCCGCGTCTGCTCCGTCACTGGCAAGCGCTTCGGCCAGAGCAAAACTGCCCCTCGCTGTCGCCGCCGCGCCCGTGACTGCCGGTCCCCAAATCCTTTTTGGCGGCGCGGTCCTGGCTGTGCCCTCGGAGGCGCTTGCCCCCTTTCGCGACCTCGACGATGGCAAGGTTTATGTCGCGCCGGAGATGCTCGCCCCGCTCGGGGTGACTTTCATGGTGGATGGTGTGCAGGGTAAAGTTTCCCTGGCGGGACCGGACGGGGCGGCGTCCACGATCGTGACCGCGCGGGTCCGTCCCGGCTCCGAGAAGGATCGTGAGGCGCCGGTTTTTGTGCCCGCCCAGGAGGTGATCGAAGCGCTTGGCGGACGTTGTGTCTGGAGCGCCGCGACCAATACCCTTTCCGCTCGCTCCGTCCTCACAGAGGTACGAATGCTCGCCGGACAGCTTCGGATCAAAGCCACCCTGCCGGTCTTTCCCCAGCAGGTTCGCTCGCCGGAAAAGCCAGGAATGGTAATCCTGGACTTTCCCGGCACGGTAATCGAAGGGCAGCCACGCCCGCTGGACCTGAACGCGCCGGGTATCGCGCAGGCGCGCATCGGTCAGTTTGGTCAGGAGACCGCCCGTGTCGTGCTGGAAATGGCAGGCGATGCTTCCGCGACTCGCTTTTATGTTCTGGGCGGAAAACCTGCCGCCCTTGTGGTGCTGAATCCCGCCCCGGTCGCTCCAGTCTCCCCCATCGCCGCCGCCGCGCCGCCACCCAGCATTGTGATCAGCAACAATAACCCGTCACGAACCCTGACCACGAAATCAGGCCGCCCTGCTGCCAACCCGCGAAGAGCCGCCGGGGCGAACCCTGCGCCGACGGTGATTCGCGGCGTGACTTTCCGGCGGGTAAGCGATGAGCAGATGCAGATTGTCGTGGCGGCGGGCCGCGCGCCCGCCGTTCGAGCCGACCTCAGCCGAGGACGCCTGACCGTGGACATCGTGAACGCGACCCTCGCCGCCACGGCCGGGAGCGCCCTCGGCGCGGCGCGGCACCCGTTCCTAAAAGCAGTCTCCGTTCTGCCGCGAGGGGCCACCGCCGCGCAATTGGTCATGGACCTTACCCGCACGGTTACCTTCGCGGTTCGTATGTCCCCGACCGGCGGCTTCGTGCTGGACCTGATGATGCCCAGGAGTGCGGGGGGCAAACTGGCCGGAAAGCTGGTGGTTATTGATCCCGGTCACGGCGGCAACGAACCGGGCGCGACCGGCGTGGACGGCAGCAACGAAAAGAACGTCACGCTGGCGATCAGTCTGAAACTTGCGGACACGCTGCGCGACATGGGGGCAAACGTCATCCTGACCCGTGGCAACGATGCCTTTGTTCCGGTCGGGGAGCGACCGAAAATCGCGAACCGGGCCGGGGCGGACTTCTTCCTTTCTATCCACGCCGACAGCGCGGACCGAAATCGCTCGGTGAACGGCTCCACGGTCTACTATCATATGCAGGTCGGTTCCAGCAAAGCGCTGGCCCAGTCTATCGCGGACCGATTCAGTGATATGGGCGGAATCCGCACCAAGGGGACCCATTCAGACGGTCGTCAGTGGGGTGGACGCTTCGAGAACGGTTACGGGGTTCTGCGCGGCGCGCGGATGGTCGCTGTGCTGTGCGAGACCGGATACATGAGTAATGCGGGCGATGTCAATAAGCTGAACAATGCCGCGATGCAGAAACGCATCGCCCAGGCGATCGCTGGTGGTCTTCGGGACTATGTCGAGGGCAATCCGAACTTCGATACACGCAATATCCGCCCGCAGGCCGATGGGCCGATGGCACCGCTCTCCTCGGTGGACCCCGCCCCGCTGACCAGAACCAGTGTTCCCTCCCCGCCCAAAGACGCAGAGACCGTGCCTCTGGGCGAGGCTTCGACGGAGGATGGGGAAGTCATTGGCGTTTCGGTGCCGGTTAATCTCCGTTAGTCCCACCCCTTTCTGATTCTGCGATACAATCCAACGCAATCCAACGGAGAAAACGCCGTGAGCAACGTGAGCAACAAAAACACTGGCCGAAATGCCGCGATCCTCGCCGCTGTCGCGATTCTGGCGGTGGCTGGTGGCGCGCTCTATTTCGGACAAAATCGACCGGTCAGCGTCGCACCAGACCCCCAGACCCTTTCTGCCGCAAGCCCTGGCCCCGAGGGTATCCTGCCGTCCGATCCTCCCCAGCAGGAGGGCAGTTCGGACACGAAGGCGGATCGGCGCGGGCTTTTTGTCTTCACCGTGGCGACCGACGACAGCGGTTCGCATCTGGAGAGAATACCGCTCGCCGTGGCCGGTTCGGGCGAGGCGAGCAACGCGGATGAGGCGGTGCGTGCCCTGAACACCATGGCGGAGCAGGGCGAAAGCTCCCCACTGCCCAAAGGGACGCGCGCGCGTTCGGTGACTTTCGAAGGCGATCTGGCAACGGTGGACTTCAGCGAGGCGTTCCAGAAAAACTTCACGGGTGGCGACGAGAACGAGGCGCTTGCCTTGAACGCGGCTTACGCCACGCTCGGTCAGTTTCCCGGAGTCCGGCAGGTTCAGATCCTTGTCGAAGGGCAGAAAATAGACTCTCTGGGCGGCAATCAGCCGCTGACGGACCCGCAGCCAGTCCCCAATAATCCCGCGCTGGCACAGAGCGAGACGCAGTAGTGCCCCCTGGTTCCGTCCCCGCCCTGGATGGACCCATCGGGGTGTTCGATTCCGGGCTTGGCGGTCTGACCGTGGTGCGCGAAATGATTGCCCAGATGCCTGGCGAGGCGATCATCTACGTCGGTGACTCCTGTCATGCCCCCTACGGCACCCACGGAGAAGCGGCGATCCGCGCCTTCTCCCTTGAAATCACCCGGTTCCTTCTGGACCGATACCGCTGCCGGGGAATCGTGGTCGCCTGCAACACCGCGACCTCTGCCGCCGCTGAAACGCTGCGCTTCCAGCTTCCCGTTCCCGTGGTCGGCATGGAACCCGCAGTCAAGCCTGCGGCAGCGGTCACGAAAACCGGAAAAGTGGGAATCCTGGCAACTGTCGGAACCCTCTCCAGCGCCCGCTTCGCCGCACTGCTGACCCGTTTCGAGGGGGACGGCACGGTCGAATTTCTGATGCAGCCCTGTCCTGGCCTCCCGGAAGCGGTCGAGGAAGGCCGCGCGGACACGCCGGAGACGCGAGCGCTGGTGGAAAAATACGTCCTGCCCCTGCTCGCGCAGGGAGCGGATACATTGGTTTTGGGTTGTACGCACTATCCGGTACTGCGCCCGCTGATCGCCGCGGTCGCGGGTCCGGGGGTGACCCTGATTGACACGGGTGCGGCGGTGGCCCGGCGCGCCGCCGCCCTGTTCGACATTCGCCGTCCCGGCACCAAAACACCCGGGCGACTGACCCTACACACGACCGGCGATAGGCACGCCTTTGAGGGCGGGGCGCGGGCGATTTTAGGTGAAATGGCGGAGAACCGGGAAGTTTTCCCCGCTTGCAAACTCCTCTGGCGGAACGGAGAATTGACAACTGATGGCACGAATTGATGGGCGCGGCAACCTGGACCTGCGTCCGGTAAAGATCGAGCGGGGCTTCATGAAGTTCGCGGAGGGCTCCTGCCTGGTCGCGATGGGCGATACGCAGGTCATTTGCACGGCGACAGTAGAGGAGCGGGTCCCCGGATGGATGAAGGGGCAGGGTAGTGGCTGGGTGACCGCCGAGTATTCGATGCTGCCACGGTCGGGCCGGGACCGAAACCAGCGTGAAACGATGAAACCCGCGGGCCGCACCATGGAAATCCAGCGGCTGATCGGGCGCAGTCTGCGCGCCATTATTGACATGAATGCGCTGGGCGAACGCACCATCGTACTGGACTGCGATGTCCTGGGCGCGGATGGTGGGACGCGCTGTGCCAGTATCACCGGGGCCTATGTCGCGCTGGTCGAGGCCATCGCGACACTGCAAAAGCGGGGGAATCTGCGCCGCAGCCCGCTCATTGACAGCGTCGCCGCCGTGTCCGTGGGCGTCGTCGGCGGAATCGAGATGCTGGATCTCTGTTATGAGGAGGATTCGCGCGCCGCTGTGGACATGAACATCGTCGCGACTGGATCGGGCAAATATATCGAGGTTCAGGGTACGGCGGAAACCACGCCCTATGACCGCGCTCGTCTGAACCGCCTGCTGGATGTCGCCCAGGTCGGCATTGACGTCCTATTCACCCGTCAGAAAGAGGCGGTCGCCGGGTTGGTCTGAGGCGGCTCTTACGGTTTCACCTCCAACCCCTGATTTTTGGTAAATGGTTTACGCTTTTGCTAAATTGGAAAAGCCTGCAGTGGCTTTTCCAATAGGCCGTCTCGTTTGTCCGCGCCGCTGCTGACACGAGACCTAGAAAGCGAACCAGACCCACGATGACCCCGTTCAAAATGCCGCGCCGAACCCGGACCATGGCTGCGGCGCTTACCACGCTGTGCGCCCTCAGCCCTGCCGTTGTGGCTCCCAGGATCGCGGCGGCGGCCCCGCCGCTTCCGGCTCCCGACCAAAAGGCCGACTCACAGATGAAGGCGGTTCTGCTCGAGTTGGCGCGGCTCAACCCCACCCCACTTTATAAGCTAACACCCGCTCAGGTCCGCAAGCGGCCCGGCCCGCCGGATGCTGTGAAGGCGGTCCTGGTGAAGCAGGGCAAACCTACCACCCCGGAACCGGTGGCGAAAGTCGAGAACCGCACGGTCCCCGGCCCGGCGGGCGCAATCCCGGTGCGGGTCTACACCCCGTCCGGCACGGGACCGTTCCCGGTGCTTGTCTACTTTCACGGCGGTGGCTGGGTGATTGGGAGTGTCCAGGCATATGATTCCTCCTGCCGGGCGCTGGCGAACGCGGCAAGCTGCGTCGTGGTGTCGGTCGAGTACCGCCTGGCCCCGGAGCACAAGTTCCCCGCCTCGCATGAGGACAGCTATGCGGCGACTCAGTATGTGATGAAGAACACGGCACAGTTTGGGGGAGACCCGAAGCGGGTCGCAGTCGGCGGGGAGTCCGCGGGCGGAAATCTCGCCGCTTCGGTGTGTCTGATGGCGCGCAATCGCGGTGGGCGGATGCCGATTCATCAGCTGGACGTTTATCCTATCGCGGGCTACAACCTGAACACCCCAAGCTACCGGGCCAATGCCACAGCGATTCCGCTTTCCCGACCATTCATGGCCTGGTTCTTTCGCTATGCGCTCCGCAGCCCGCGCGACGGTCGCAGCCCGATGATCTCGCTGGACCGGGCGAATCTGCGCGGACTGCCCCCGGCGACCGTGATTACCGCCCAGATTGACCCACTCCAGAGCGAGGGAAAAGTGTTTGCGGACCGTCTCAAGGCGGTGGGCATCCCGGTGCGTTACCGAAACTATGACGGTGTGGCGCACGAGTTCTTCGGCATGGCGGCGGTCGTGGACAAGGCGAAGGACGCGAATGCCTTCGCCGCCGATGGTCTCAAGGCCGCCTTCAGCAAATAGTTTCGCTAATCTCGTTTCCGGTGTCGTTGGTGGTGCCTGTACTTGAGGTGTTTTTCCAAGTCTGAGGAGACTCTTTTCGATGAATGATGGCGAATCATTTAACCGTGGACATGCCAGCCGCCGCGCTTTCCTTGTGGGAGCGGGCGGTCTTGGACTCAGCATGGCAGCATCGGCGCTACTCGTGGGCTGCGGCGGCGGCAGTGGCTCGATCGTCAGTCCGAACCCAAACCCGACCCCGACGCCGACCCCGGCTTTGCCTTTCAGTGGAACACTTCCGCGGTCCGATTCCCAGATGCGGGCGGTGATCCAAAAGCTTCTGTCCTTCAACGCGCCGCCGCTCAATACCCTGACACCGCAGCAGGCGCGGCTGCAGCCCAGCATTGCGGATGCGGTTCGCGGGGTGCTTCAGGATCAGGGGAGAAGCACGGCACCCGAAGCGGTCGCCTCCGTGCAGGACCGCACGGTCCCCGGCCCGGCGGGCGCGATCCCGGTGCGGGTCTACACCCCGTCCGGCACGGGACCGTTTCCGGTCACCGTCTATTTTCATGGGGGCGGCTGGGTCATCGCAACGATTGATACCTACGATAGCCCATGCCGTGCGCTTGCCAATGCGGCAAATACCGTGGTCGTGAGCGTCGAGTATCGCAAGGGACCGGAGAACCGCTTCCCCGCCGCGCATGAAGATGCTTACGCCGCTCTGCAGTACGTGGCGAACAATGCCGGTGAGTTTGGCGCGGACCCGGCGCGTGTCGCGGTCGCGGGAGAATCAGCGGGCGGTAACCTGGCGGCGGCGGCGTGCCTTCTGGCGCGGGACCGGGGCGGGAGAGTGCCCGTATATCAGGTTCTGGTCTACCCCATCGCCGACAACGACCCGACCCGTCCCTCGTTCGACGAGAACGCCGATGCGGTTCCGCTGAACCGCCCGCTGACGGCTTACTTCCTGAACAATTATCTGAACAGTCCCGCCGAGGGAGACAACCCGCTGATCTCGCTGGTGCAGGCCAATGTTGCGGGGCTTCCCCCG
>JACMJB010000081.1 GCA_014380815.1 Armatimonadota bacterium | reverse complement strand
GTGATAGCGTGCCGTCAGTCTCATTCCGGATTTCAGTATAACACCAGAATCGCCTCCGAGACGGTGCGGGGAGACCGTGCGTGAGTTCGCCAACGGTCCGAGGCCCTACGCTTGGGTGGCACTCACCCATGGGCCATCGGGTACGCTTACAGCAACGCTGCGGCTCAAGAGGCAGCTCGGAGCGCCTGATTCCGCTGCGGCCTGGCGATTCCCCCCAAGCCATGTCTTACCGGGGAAAGTACAGGTCGATGTCGCCGACAGGAAGGTCGCGTCCGTACTCGCTGACCTCAAACGCTTCGGCGCAGCCGACCGCATTCCCGTCCGCCTCGCCATAACGCTGTACTAGCTGGTCGCGAAAGCGACCTGCCACCGCCCTGTCTCGCTGCTCGGTCCGCGCCTGAAGCCAGGCTAGGCGCGCGACATCGCCCTCTGGTATCTCGTCCGCATAACCGCCGTCGTAAGGGAGCCATTCGTAGATCTGCGACTCGTGGCAGTGCAGCATTCGCGCCTTCGTGGGGATGACATCGTCTATCGCCATAACGATGTCCGGCTGAAACGGGACGGGCTTTTGAAAGCCGTCCTGCAGGTAAAGGATAATCGGGGTGCGGGTGAGATGCGGCGTCAGCGGGCAGATGTTCGGGACGCGAATCAGGTACGAGGCGTCCTGAACCAGGATACCGGTGCGCCGATGATCGGGATGGTAGTCATTGGGCCGGTGGGTAAAAAGCAGATCGGGCTGAAACTCCCGAATCAGGCGGATAAAGCGGTCGCGGGTCGCGAGATCCGCCTCCAAGCGACCATCGGGTATCTCCAGAACGTCGTACTCGATGTCCGCGACAGCGGCGACCTGCCGGGTCTCCCGGTACCGACGCTGAGCCAGCGGCCCGCCGCCGATTTTGTGATGCCCCGCTTCGCCGTTCGTGGCGGAGACGAATTTGACGACATCGCCCCGCGCCCGGCATTTCGCGGCAAGCCCGCCCGCCTTGAATTCGCAGTCGTCCGGGTGCGCACCGATCACCAGAAATCGCAATGGTTTCATTTCAGGTTTCATTATGTGGCGACAGGGGTCATTTCTTGGCGAGCGCCGTCTGCCAGGTTGGCGAGAGAAGCGGGCAGGCCGCGAGCCGGTTCATAGCGTCATGGTCGTCCTTGTCATGGTAACGCAATCGGTTGGCGCGGGCAATTGTCCATTCGGGAAAGGGGCGTTCCCGGAGAAACAGTTCCGCGCCCGCGTGCGCCCAGCCCTCCCGAAGAACGCGAAAATACCAGCCCGTGCGGCCCGTGTTCACCATCAGCGCGATCAAGCCCGGACGCCCGAGCCGCCGCTCCTGCTTCCAGCAGGGTTGGCGTGGCTGCGACACCTGTATCAGCGGCGGCTCGCCTTCACCTTCATTGCCGCCGTTTCCGACCGCGAAGGTGTCGCCGACACAGACCGTTTCCTCCGTCAGTCCCGACACGGTGAAGTTTTCACCGAACGACGCGGGCGGCATGCTTGCGATAACAAGCTGCTGTGACCAGTCGGCGTAGTGCGACCGGGCGTAGGCCAGGACCGCTTTCTCGGGACCGCCGTGGTTCTTCGTGTCGGCGACGCCGTCGCCTGTCAATCCCGTGGACGACAGCCATAAACGCCCTGTTACCGGCTCCTTGACGAATCCGGAGAACCACGGACGCTGAAGCGGATCGGCAGCGCCCTCAAATCCGTTCTGGCGCGGCATCCCAATCTGCAGCGACGCGATGAACGGCGCTGCGACGAGTGCTTCTTGTTCCTGTAAATCGCTCACGGTTTTTTTGTCCTTGTCCTGACAGTTCCCCGAAAGCAGGGGAACCGTCAGAATTATAAGGCATGCCGGGTCCTATTTCAGCGCGTCCAGCGATGCGCCGAAATTGACGTGGAACACATCATCCCCGATAACCAGGGCGGGAACGCTTTTGACGCCTTTGGCTTCGGCCTCGGAGACACGGACCTTGTTATCGCCCAGATGGACAATTTCGACCGCGTAGGTTTTGGGGTCGAGGGCGCGGGCGACACGCTCCTCGGCGCTGATGCAGACGGGGCAGCCCGCATGGTAAAAGGTCGCTTTTTGGGTTCCTGCGGAGTTGGCGGTGGCAGTGTTGGTAGTGCTGCTCATGGTTTCTGTATCCTTGTCTGGGTTGTTGACGGCTCCGCGTGGTGCGCGGGATATACTCGAAAGGGGCCGCCACGCCGTCACTGTACCGACGGGCCGACGGCCCAACAAGAAGGCACTTTTCGGGAAGGAAGGCACTTTTTGGTAACAAATGGGCTTGTGGAGCGAAAAAAATTGAACCACACGGCACACTTTGGCAACGTTCGCGGGGAAGACAGCGAAAGCGGCGCGGAAGGTCTGCTGAGCGTCACACGCATGGTCGAGGAGGTGCTGAAATGCAAGTGGGCGCTGTCCATCCTTTCGGCTGTCCGTGAGGGGACCTGCCGACCCGGCGCTATCGAGCGGTCGCTTGCGGGACTGACGACCAAGGTAATGAACGAGAGGCTGGTGAAACTGGTCCGCTTCGGCGTGCTGGAGCGCCTAAGCTACCCCGAGGTGCCGCCACGAGTCGAGTACCGCCTGACACCGTTTGGCGAGCGGTTCAGCGTCGTGCTGGACGCTATCGCCTCCCTGGAGCAGGAGAGACCGTAAAACCGTTCAGCGCCCGTATCCCGACCACAAGCGCGTATGCGTCCATGCTGGCAGGCCGCGGTGTGATCGGTACGCAGATCGTCGGCATATGGACGCTGAACGGGGGCGGTCTATCTCGTCGCTTGGCGGCGAGCTGTCAGTAGTTTTCCCGTAGCAGGATACGCTCCAAGAGCGGCGCGATGCAGTAGCCAAGCACGACCGCGGGGATGAGCCATAGCATCCAGCCGCTGAAAAGCCCGCTGCCTTGCGCTCCGCTTCGGCCAAAGGCGGGCAAGTTAATGCCGCTGATTACCGGATAGGTTGGCTCATAGCGGATCGGGACGATGCCTTTTGGTTCGACGCGTGCGTACTCTTCCTGACCCACGTTGATCGTGCCTGTGTAGCGCTGGTTGGTTCCCGCTCCCTTTGCACCCAGCAGGTCAGGCGCCTTCGCCCGGAAGGCATATTCCACCAGATAGACACTTTCCCCGACCTTGAACGGGTTGGAGGTCGGCTCTTTGCGCTTGCCGGTGATGATGCCACTCCCCTTGCCGCGCGCGTTCGTGTAGACAAGCGCGGGTGGCAGGAGCTGGGCACGGGGAATACCAATGATCGGCAGAGCCAGACCCATCAGGACCGCTGCGATAACGTAGCCGATCACAAATCGCAGAATGCTTTTCGCCGTCACGGGATATTCGGCTCCTTACCTGGTTCGCGCCGGAAGAACGAAGGCGGCCGGCCTGCCGGACGCGTCCTGCGCGGTTCCACAGTCCCCATCGTTTCCGCACGGCGAGCGGGGAATCCTTCCCACAGGCGCGGTGTGGGTGCGAAGGAACCCGGAACGCGGACACTTCGTAATTGTCAGAAGGATTAAGTGGCTATGGTGCTGAATCTCGTGACACCAAGCTTGTTACCTCACCCATAACCGCTACGCCGTTTCCGAACAGGGTTTCTTTCAAGGAAGGTTCGTCCCATGATGTCTCTGCCGCGCCTGCCGCGCCCTCTGATCACCGCCGCCGCTGCCGCCTCGCTGGGTACCGTGCTCGCAGGATCTCCGATGGCAACTGTCTGGGCACAGACACCCGCCCAGACGACCGCGGACAGTTCCCGGCCTGCCAAGAAAGACAAGGACAAGAAAGACAAAAAGCCCGCCGAGGACTCAGAAGTGCGGATGGGCCGCGAAGCGCATGAAGATATGCTGCGCTCCGGCCTGAAGCTTGTCCGCGACCCCAAGACCCAGGAGCGTGTCGAGGCGATCGGGAAGAAGATCGCGGAATATGTCAACACACACCCCATCGAAGCGGGCTACGGGGCCATCAACAGCACTCCCTATGAATACCATTTCTATGTCATTGATGACCCGGACATCAATGCCTTCTCGCTCCCCGGCGGCTATATCTATGTGAACAAGGGGTTGCTCAACTTCGTGCAGTCCGACGACGAGCTTGCAGGGGTGCTGGGCCACGAGGTCATCCATGCCGCGCACCATCACGTGGCACGGCTTCAACGCGAACAGAACCGGATCAACACGACCATGGCGCTTGGTGTCCTCGCCGCTGTGCTGGCCCGTGTCCCGACCACCGACATGGCGAACGCGATGACCGGGATTCAGCTGGTCGCGCTGCAGAAGGTGAACGGCTTCGGTCAGAGCGCAGAGCGCGATGCGGATAAGGCGGGCGTTCTGGCGATGGAGAAGTCTGGCTACAACCCGGTCGGGATGCTGACCTTCATGGAGCGGCTTGCCCGTGACGAGCGGTCCCGCCCTGATGTGGAGCAGGGTATCTTCCGGACCCATCCCCCGTCCCAGGCCCGAGCGAAGGCGATCACGGATGAGATCAAGGGGATGGGCCGGACCATCAATCGCCGCGAGGTGACCAATGAGCTGAAGGTCGCCGTCCGTAAGGTCGCGGTGACTAGGGATGCAGCGGGCAACCCTGCGGACCTTGTCGCAAGTGAGGTCACTCTGGATGGCAAGTCTATTTTCCGCACCCTGTCCTCCGACCGGGCAAAGGCAGCGGCGGATGCACTGGACGCGCTGCTCGACGACGATCTCCAGCTGTACGATGTGACCCAGCGCGGGAACGTGGTGATGGGCAAAGGTAAGCCGATCCTGACGGCGACCCCGGAGGATGCGGTGGTTCCGGGCAATCCGAACCTGCCGGACCTGGTGGCAACCCAGGCTTACAAAACTCTTCGTGTCGCGCTGTTCAAACAGATGCTTCAGAGCGGTAACTGATTAACTGGCCCACGGGTCTCGCCACCGCGCGGTGGCGAAGGCGCTGTCAGACCAGGGCGCGGCTTTCTGATCGGCGATTCAGAAGGCCGCGCCTTTTTGTGTGTCTGGCGCTGCTGGCCCTGCCCTCTTCTCTGCGTGAGTCTGGAAGCCTTCCCTCACTGCCGCGCCCGTCGCCGGAACAGTAGATGGTGAACGAAAAACGCCCGTGCGCTTTGTTCCATCGAGTGCGGCTGATGGGTATAACGCGGGTGAGCAAAAATCATGACACAATCACCAGCGACTTTTTTAGCGGCTTCGGAAGAGTCGCGCCT
>JACMJB010000080.1 GCA_014380815.1 Armatimonadota bacterium | reverse complement strand
GTTAGACCCGAACCACCCGACCGTGACGGTGATTGCCGAGATCGGCGACGGGGGCATCAAGGCGAAAAAGGTCGCAAAACTCTGCCCCAGCATTGATATTCTGGGCGTGAACTCGTATGGTGGTCTGGCATCGCTGCCCACCCGGCTCCGGGTAGCCGACTGGAACAAACCCTATATGGTCACCGAGTTCGGCACGAACGGAACGTGGGAGGTCGGAAAAACCGCCTGGGGCGCTCCGCTGGAGCCGAGCAGCACGGAAAAGGGGCGGGAATATGCCGCACGCTATGCTTCCGGGATCGCGTCCCAGAAGGAGTGGTGCGTCGGCTCTTACGTCTTTCTGTGGGGCGAAAAAGTCGAGGGGACACCGACCTGGTTCGGCATGTTTTTGCCGGGGACCGGCGAGAAGCTGGGCACCGTGGATGCCATGGCAACCGCGTGGCGCGGCAGCCCTCCTCCCCATCTGGTCCCGCAGATCGTCCGGGTCGCGAGCAGCGCGGCGAGCAAAGAGATCGCTCCCGGCTCCCGTCAGACCGTTGCGCTCTCGGCGACCGGAAGCAGTCCGCTGAGCGTCCGCTACGAGATACGACCGGAAATGACAGATCACGGTAACCATGAACCCGGTCAGAAGGCAGGCGCGGCAATCGCGGGGATCGTTCCGCCCGAAGGGGCACCGGGCGGAGAGCAGGCGTTCACCGCACCCCGCGCAACGGGGGCATACCGCCTGTATCTGACGGTCCGTGACAAGGACGGCGGGGCGGCGACCGCGAATCTGCCATTCTTCGTGAAATGAATCTCCTTGCTTCCCTGCTTCGTTAGCGGGAGGGATACTGCGGTTGGTCTCAGAGGGAAATCCGAGACCGGCATCGAACAGGAGCGGCATGGATGATGCCCTGACGCTCCGTGCGCTGCGCCCCGACGAATGGTCCCAGGTCGCGGATCTGATCCACCGTTCCACGAACGCCTGGTACGTGGCGAGCGGCAAAGCCGCTATCTTCACCGGGGACCCCGCCGACTGCGAACTCTACCCCCGCGTGTACGAGGCACTGGACCCCGGCTGCTGCATCGTCGCGGTCGCTGCCGAGCACGCTGGGGGAACCGGGGGAAGTCGAGGAACTACGGAGACCGGGCGGACCCGTCAGACCGAACGCATCGTCGGATCGTGCTTCTATCATCCTCGCGCGACGCACTTCTCCATCGGTATCGTCAATGTCCACCCCGATCATTTCGGTCGGGGGATCGCGCACCGTATGCTCCACGCTGTGATCGAAAAAGCGGACGGGGAGAACAAGCCCCTGCGCCTGGTCTCGTCCGCGATGAACCTTGATTCGTTCTCGCTGTATACGCGCGCGGGGTTTGTCCCCCGTCAGACGTACCAGGATATGTGGGTCGCTGTACCGCCGGGTGGCATCGGCGCCGTGGACCCTGCCGTGCGCTCCGCCACGACCGAGGATGTTCCGGCGATGGCTGCGCTGGAGCGCATGGTCAGCGGTCTGGAGCGGGAACGGGACTATCACCACTTTCTCGAAAACGCCGACGGTATCTGGCATGCGTCGGTGCTGCCCGCCAGGGACGGCAAGGGCCTGGACGGCTTTCTGGTTTCGATCGCTGCCCCCGCCAGCAACCTGCTCGGCCCCGGTATCGCCCGCACCGACCACGATGCCGCGACCCTGATCCGCGCCGAATTGAACCACCACCGGGGCCGGACCCCGGTCTTTCTTGTGCCTGCCGACCGGCCCGAACTGGTTGGCGCGATGTACGCACTCGGTGCGAGAAACTGCGAACTGCACTTCGCTCAGGTGCGCGGGGCATGGACCCCACCGGCTGGTATCGTCATGCCCACTTTTATGCCGGAAACCGGATAGTCTCACGGCCAGAAAGCGTAGGTCGGAACATCAGTGAGAATACCGACGATCGTCCATAAGCTGCCCACCACGCACTCTCCCACAATGACCCCGTAGACCAACGGAAGCGCCGCGCGGTAGGAGCGCAGACCCCCGTAGCGGAGCAGGAGCAGCTTGACGGTCCAGGCAATCAGCATCGGAACCCAGAGCACGGTCATCCCCCACGACGATGCGACCGCATACCCGACCGGGTGAAACGGGAATCCCGCCACCCGAACACGTAGAAAGTTCAGCAGCAGGGAAAGCGCCATCCCGACCAACACCGCCGCTCCCTGCCCCCACTGCGGTGGCTGCGGCGCTTTGATCGCACTGTCATATCGGTTCCATGCCTCGCTGGCGAAGATCGTCAAGGCGTTCGGCGGACCCATCGCGGCATTCGCTCCGTAGGAGTAGCAAAGATGCAGCAGGATCGTCATCGCGCAGACCGGGCCGACAATGGCTCCCAGCGCCGCCACCCCGAAAAGCTGCCGTGAGGGCATACGGGCCACCTGCGCGATCTTAAAGCCCTCCATCTGGATCGGCATTACAAGGCCCCGATATGCCCGGTTGAAGCCCCAGAACAGCGAAAGCACGGACAGTTCCTGGTCGGAGAAATTGGAGGGACCGAAGACCTTAGGCAGGATCACGTCCGGCCCGGCGTAGTGCAGGTCGTGGACCGGGACCCCCAGCTCAGCCCGCATCCGGGTGATCGCGACCGCAAGCGCGAAGTAGATCGCGAAGACCCCCAGCAGGATTGGCCAGCCCAGCCCTGCCAGGCGGCAGAACAGGAACAGCGCTCCGCAGCCACCCAGGATCCCCCAGGCAGCGACCCGGCAGGAAAGGGGGCTGTCGTCGTCCGGGGCATCGGTCGGCGAGATCAGGAACAGTGCCTCCCCGAAGGCGCGTCCCAGGTGACGCCGCACCCCCCAGAGCGCCCCCACCGCGATCCCCAGGTACGCTCCCAAAGACTGTGGGCCGGTGTAAGGGAAGTCCGGAATCTGATTCAGGCCTAGCGCGACGGATGCGACGCTCTGCCCCTTCCAGAACAGAAAAAAGAACCAGGACGAGAAGGACATATCCAGCGGCAATAAAATCCCGAGTGCAATGGCGAACGGATAAAAGCCGACCGGTACCCAGCCTGCCGCGCTCCACGGACGTGCGGTGATAAGATTGCCGAAATTCTGCGCCTTGATTGGGAGGAGGGGGATGACCGGGGCCAGGGCCGCGATCCCGTTCCAACCCTGCAGCCCCGCCGCGACAATCACGCCCAGCCAGAACCCTCTCTGGCGCATCAGGGGTGCCCCCGGCTCGGTCAGCGCGAGCGGCAGATGGACCAGGGGGAACTCCAGCCGCTCGTCGGCGGTCCAGCGGCGGCGCAGCAGCACGTTTAAGCAAAGCATGACCCAGGCGAGCAGGGTCAGGAAACCGCTCCAGCAGAGCAGTGGAAGTGCCCACGGGCGCCACTGGCCCGCGCGCCACACGCTGTCATGCCCCGCGTAGAAACCGTCCAGAGCGGCCTTGTTTGTCACGGCGAGCCACGGCGGCAGGTTTGGCAGCAGGGTTTGCGCCCAGTTGTTGGCGCTGTTGGCAAAATGCGCGGGATACGCAAGCACCGGCAGCAGCACCTCGACCGTGTCGTGTCCGCCCACGCCACTGGTGATGCCGAGCAGCACATACAGCCCCAGCAGTTCGCTGCGATTCAGCGCGGCACGGGGAACCACTCGCCGTACCCCTGCATTGCCCAGCGAAAGCAGGCAAAGCCAGAAGATGACATTATAGAACAGCGAGATCGTCGTGGGGTGGCCTGCGTACCGAACGATCTCGGACATCAGCACCCAGTAGGCATTTACAGGAACCAACACCGCGGCGACCAGCAGAAACCGCGCCCGAATCCGCTCCCGAACCCGCTCTGCGACGCGCGGGTCGCCGGCGGCTACGAGACCTGTCGCCGCCACGCCTTCGCCGCCTTGCTCGGAGAGAGGGAACTGCATCGTTCTTTTCCGCTTCGCTGTGGAATGGGGGCTGGCACCATCGCCCTCCGAGGACCCTTTCGCGCCGGTGGAGGGGGATTCCTGCCGCGGAATGGAAGGGGGG
>JACMJB010000079.1 GCA_014380815.1 Armatimonadota bacterium | reverse complement strand
GCGATGTCGCGGCGGGTCAGAGCGTGGGAAGCCCTGCGGAGTTCAAAAAGGTGGTGCATTTCACCCAGAACGGCGCGCTGCGGACCGATATTCCCCCGCTTCCCGAGGCAAGCCGCCCAGTGCCGCTGATCGGGCGCGGCGAAGTCCCGCTGGAAATCACCGTGGCAGCGGACGACACCGGGACGATTCGGCTCCAGGATGCGGCTCTTCTGCCGGGAGGGCAATGTCTGGTTGCACTGGGCGAGTCGGGCCTGCGCCTGCTGTCGCGGGACGGTCGCACGGTCGCCCACTTCGATCAGCCTGCCCACCGGCTGGTGCTGTCGGATGAGGGGAACCACGCGATCGCGCTTGCGCCGCGCGGCGACCTCTGGCGGCTGGCCCGTCTGGACCTCGCGACGCGGCGCGCCACCCGCTGGCGAGAGGCGGTGATCCACGCTTTTCCCGATAGTTATGACGGGTCGCTCTGGCTGGTCGCTCTGCCGGATTCGTTCGCCGCGATAGATGCGACCTCCGAGGAGTTCCAGACGCTATGGCGAACACCAGAGGTCCCAGGAAACGCCGTCGCCGTCAACCGTTCGTCGTCGCGCGCCTCGCTGCTGCTCCGCTCGCAGGGAAAATCCGACCTGTGGGGGCACCCCGCCGATGCTGGGTACCAGTGGAACCGCTGGTCATTTACCCTGCCGGATCTGGTCCTGCGGGATCGGGGCGAAATATCCCTATCGCCTGCCATCCCCGCTGTCCCCGATTTAGTCTCGCCCCCACCGCCTCTGCTTTCCGCCTCCGGTCGGATCGCTGAATCTGTCGCGCAGGACGGTGCGGTCCTGCTGCACCTTCACCCCACGCACGGAAACGAACGATTGGGCACGGCGTCCACGACGCTGCAAGGGGAGGGGCCGCTTTCCGGCACGCTGTCGGATACCTGGGCCTTTGCCGTCACCCGCGTGCCCGGTGGTGTTTGTGGTCATCTGATCCATGCGGACAGCGCGCGCCTTTGCGCCCGCGTGACACTGGCGGGGGCGGAGCAGGTTTCGGCCCGGCTGACGACAGACACTCTGGTTCTCGCCGATGACCGGGGCCGCCTGCTGGCAGTTTCCCTGACCGATGGTCGTCTGCTACGCAATCTACGGGTCACGGAAACCGCCTGATGCCGCCGGTCCACGAAGGGCGCGGACCTCTCAGGACCTTACTTCACCAGGGACAGGATCTCCTTGAACTCCGGCGTTCCGGCCTCGCGCAGCCACTCATAGACCACGGCCTCGGCGGCAGCGGGCTTGATGCCAGCATCGCGGATCCGCTCCATTCCCAGCTTATGCCGCTCCAGCGTCCTCGAAGACGACGCATCAGCGACAACATGGACCGCGTGCCCTGCGTGACGCAGATCGTGTGCGGTCTGCGAGACACAGATATGCGTCTCGACTCCGCAGACCACTACCTGATTCCGGCCGGTCGCCTCCAAGGCCCTTCGGAATGCGGGCGACTGGGCGCAGGAGAAGCAGAGTTTATCCACCGGGGCTACACTCGGTCCGACTGCCTCGGCGATTTCGGCGATAACAGACCCCATGCGCCCCGCGTATTGCTCCGTAACGAGGATAGGGACACCGAGAATCCGCGCCGCCCGGCAGAGCAGAACGACGTTCGCGAGCAGCGTATCGCGCCCGTAAATGGCACTCAGAAACGGCTCCTGCAGGTCCACGACAACCAGCACGGAATTTTCGCGATTTAACAGATCGGGGTGACGGCTATTCCCAGAGAAAGAAGGCAAAATAACACTCCTGAGCATTCGGTACCGGCGGTGGCGCGGGAAACCGGAAGAGAATCATCGGCAGAATATGTAATAGTAGGTAGACCATGCTTCAAAAGAACCCCGTTGTCCAGGAAGCAATACTTTTTATCCGATTCGAGTCTGCTCCGGCTGGCGGTCAGCGCGATCCGGACAGTTCGATTTGAAAAGTGCGCCTTAGACGCGGTTTGGGACGTGGCGCTTTTGAAGGACGACTCTCCTGACACCCGATCCGGCGCTGAGGGCCATGCGGGTATTACTGGTTTGAAGCGCCCCCCCAACATCCCTCGAAAAGATTTTCGGGTTCTTCAGGTACGGCTTGCCGACCTGGTAGGACAAAACTATTCAGTCCTCGCTTTGCAGGCCCCTTCGGATCCTTCTTCCTTCTGACCGCTCCATGACTGCCCCGCCTTTCTTCAACTGCTGGGTTATCTGGGTGCGGATGGTAGAAGAGGGCGTTTTGGCCTGAAGATAGGCCGAAAGGCCTAGGAAAATCCCCATAAACCAGGATAACATGCAGAGAGACTCGGTGGGACGCCGATGCGGGCGAAACACTTAGATGAGAAGCAGAGTATACAAGACCCGATGAGTACCTTTGACCCAGATAATCATGTTACCGATAGCAGCCTGAGCCTTGCCGAGCGCGACGAGCAGCGGGTTCTTGAGCGAACCCTGACGGGAGGACGAGCGGGAGAGCCGGAGTTCGTGCCCGTGGCCCCCTGGCGGGGCAGCGTGAACGCCCAGGTCGAGGAGATCTTCTTCGAGAACTTCCTGAAGTACTTCAAGAATGCCGAGCAGAAACGCCGCTGGAATATCGAGACAGACATTCCGTGGGACAAGACCAGCGAAAACTCCACCGAACTGACCGCGCAGATCGTGGAATCGTTCACGGCGGTCGAGATGTACCTGCCGGATTACACCCACAAGATCATGGAACTGGTCCGCCGGTCGCGGGGACGCGCCTGGTTCCAGGCGAACTGGGGCTTCGAGGAGTCGAAGCATAGCCTGGTGCTGGAAGAGTGGCTGATCCGGTCGGGCAAGCGCACCGAGGAGCAGATGCGTGAGTTCGAGAACCAGCTTCTCGGCGCGGAGTGGCAGCTTCCCTTCGATTCCCCGCGCCAGATGATCATCTACACGATGATCCAGGAACTTGCAACCGGCATCAATTACACAAACCTGCGCCGCCGTGCCGAAGCCGAGGGGGACGAGGCGCTGGCCCGGACACTGCGCTGGGTCTCCGCCGACGAGTCCGCGCACTATAACTTCTTCCGAAAGGGAGTCAAGACCTACCTCGCACTGCAGCCGGAGGAGACGATCAACGATATCAAGTTTGTCTTCGATCACTTCGCGATGCCTGCCCACGCCCTGATTCCGGAATGGCAGCAGAGAGGCGAGGCGATTGAGGCGGCGGGAATCTACGGCCCCAAAATGTACCTCGCCAAGATTCGACGCCCGATCCTAGAGGACCTGAATATCACGCGCCAGCAGCTCAAGCAGGCGGGTCTGCCGATCCCGGAAGCAGACGAATCGGCAGACCGTACCGACGCCCACACGGCGGAAATGGCGGATCGCGCGGCGAATCGTGCCCATTTTGTGGGAGGCAGACTCGCACCGATTGCGCCACCGCACCGCAGGCGTATCATGACCCTCGGCGCGTAGGCGCAGCCCGCTCATCATGGCAAAGCGGATAGTGGTCGGAGACCTGCACGGCGACACCGACTCCCTGTTTCGCCTGCTGGACGCCGAGCAGCCCGATTGCCTGCTCTGCGTTGGCGATTGGGGGGACCCCGACGAGATCGCGCCGCCGATCTGGGACGCCCTCCTTTCCCGCGTACCGGTGCTGTCCGTGTTCGGCAACCACGACGATCTCCTGGCCCTGGCGACTCTACGAAACCATAGCGACGGCTCCCCTATGCTGCTCGCGCAGGGCGAGCGCCGGGAATTTTGTGGCCTGTCTGTCGCCGGGGTTTCCGGCATCTGGGCAAAAACCAATCGTCTGCCGCACTATGTCACGGACGAAGGGGTCGCCGCCTGGGCTTCTTCACTCGCTCCCGGCCCCACGACAGATCTCCTCCTCACCCACGGCTGCCCGATCGGGGTCGCGGACCGAACCCCCTCCGGTCGTCCCGGCGGTCAGCGTTGCTTTCTCGACCTGCTGAGGATGGTTCGCCCGCGCATTCATCTGTGCGGGCATCTCCATGTCGCCCAGCGCCGCGACCTCGACAGCCCGCCCTGCGGGGTGCTGAATACCGGGTCGCTGCGGGACGGACACTATGTTATCCTTACAGGGACAGGGGAGGCGCTGAAGGCGCAAGCCTGCCGTCTGGGTCACGGGTCAGCGCGACGCCCCGATGACGCGTAAATTCCCCGCTTCGATTCTTCTGTTTACGATTTGTTAACGGTGAATGGTTAAGATGGTTCGGTTGGTGAGCATCGGAAAGGAATCCAGGACGATGACCGAATCAGAAGAGCGCTCACGACGACGGTCCTTGCGCCTGTTGCCCGGTGGAACGCTCGCGGCAGCATGGATGGACGGTGAGGGTGGCATGTCGGTGACCCGCGCGCCCGCGGCGCTTTTCGCGGCTCAGACGGCGAGACGGTGCCGTTTCGCCGTCGCCGGAATTCGCGCCGATGCGGTTCCCGCTCCATCGCCGGGGAATAGGATGCTTCTGGAAACAAAATGCCCCTAGAAGAGAAGAAGACCACGTTCAAGTGGGACGCGGTAGAAGCCGATTTTCTGCCCGACCCGGATGCCGTAAGGAGCCGCTGATCCATGCACAAAGCCATTATCGCTGCTAGCCTCGTTTGTCTGTCTCTCTGCCGCCCCGCGGCAGCGCAGCTGCCGGAAAGCCCCCTTGCCGCCATCGCAAAGCGACTGACACAAAAGTCGGCGGCAGCCTCGGGAGTTCCAGCGGCAGCGACCCGGTTCCGCCCCACCGGAACCCGGCTCCTGCTCGGCGAAATCGCGGATACATTGACAGAGGACGCCGAGAAGAAAAAGGCGCTCCGCACGTTCCTGGAGGAGGGGGTCAAAGATTACGAGGCCGCAGCGGCAAAGGAAAAACGCGAAAACGACGTCGCAGCCGCGCTGGCCTTCTTTGTGGCGACCCAGTGGAGCGTCGCCACGGGCAAAACCCTGGAGGAACCAGCGGAGGATGCCCTGCTGGCACAGGCCACGAGTGTGCTTTCCACCCCCGAAATGAAAGCGGCCCCCGACTCCGATAAGCAGAAGCTCTATGAGTACTGCGTCGGAATGGCGGTCTTCGTGGTGGGGACACGCGAGGTCGCGAAGTCCGACCCGGAGTCCTATGCCGGGGTCAAGACCCTTGCCGCCGGCCTGTTCACCAAAATGCTGGGCGTCGAACCGTCACAGGTCCGCTTTAGTGCGAGCGGTCTGATCCTTGCGGGAACGCCTTCGCCAGCCCAGTCGTCCCAGTCGTCCCAGTCGTCCGGGTCGCTGACGTACACGGTGCCCGCTGCCTGGAAAGAAACCCGCCCGCCGGAGGCGATCCTGTTCAGCCGTCCGCCACAGGGCGACGGCGACAGCACGTCATACAACCTGGTTCTGCTTCCCCGCACCCCCAAGCAGGGCAGCCTGAGCCAGACCTTCGGCCTGATTTGGAAGCAGCTTGTCGCCCCGCGCTTCAATACGGAGGGACACCAGCCCTTTCCTCTCCCGTATCGTACCCCGGGCGGGGTCACACTGGTCTTCGAAGGGGGGTACGTCACCACCAAGCCGGGCGGCAGCGGTCGCCACGTCTTTCTATATCTGGTGGATGCTGGCAGCAG
>JACMJB010000002.1 GCA_014380815.1 Armatimonadota bacterium | reverse complement strand
GGTGGGAGTCTACCTGCTCGACGGGGGCGTGCTGAACCTGGGGCCGTATGTCGGAGCCGCCACCGAACATACGCTGATCCCGGTCGGGCGAGGGGTTTGCGGAACCGCGGTCGCCGAGGGGCGGAACCTCGTAGTGGATGATGTGCGGACGCTCAACAACTACCTTTCTTGCTCGCTCGACACCCGCTCCGAGATCGTGGTTTTGATCCGTGACCCTGAAACAAGCCAGATTCTCGGTCAGATTGATGCGGACGGTCATGCTGTCGGCGCGTTCGACGAATCGGACGAGCGGCTGCTGAAACAGATCGCCGCCCGCCTTGCGCCTCTTTTAACCAGCGAGTAACGAATATGGAAGTGCCCAGGGGACAGATCCGTTCACTTCAGGTCAGCCTACCCAAAACGCTTACCACGGCAGGGAAAACCTGGACCAGTGCGATCGCCAAGGAGCCGGTGGACACCCCCCTCGTGCTGCGCCGGGAGAACCTGGAGGGCGACTATCAGGCCAACCGGAAATATCACGGAGGGCCGGATAAAGCGCTCTGCGGTTACTGCGCGGAGCATTACCCGTACTGGAGTGAGCTTCTGGGCCAGGAAATGCCCTTTGGTGCATTCGGCGAAAACCTGACGGTCGCGGGGCTAACCGAGGACATGCTGTGTATCGGGGATGTGCTGGAAGTGGGGGAGGGCGGCGTGCTGATCCAGGTGAGCCAACCGCGCCAGCCCTGCGCGAACGTTTCCAAGCGCTGGAGCCGTCCTGATCTGCCGCGCCGGATGGAGCAGACCGGTTGGACCGGCTTTTACACCCGCGTTATTGCCACGGGCAGCATCGCACCCGGCGACCCGCTGGTGCTTCAGGAACGTCCCCATCCCGGCTGGACGATCCTGCGCGCCAATACGCTGATGTACGCGGAGGTGCCGGATCGCGAAGCGGTTGCCGTGCTCCGATCCCTGCCCGCGCTTTCCCCGGAGTGGAAGCGGATTCTGGGACGAAAAATGGCCCGGTCTGGGTGACCGGGCCATTTGCTCTCCGCCCAGCCAGCACCTATTGGACGTCCATCAGCTCGACATCGAAGGTCAACTCGGACTTTGGCGGGATCGTTGGCGGCCTGCCCTCCTCGCCGTAGGCAAGCGAGTAGGGAATCGTCAGCCTGCGCCGTCCGCCCACCTTCATTCCGGCGACCCCTTCGTCCCAGCCCTTAATGACCTCGCCTGCGTCAATGGTGAAGGTAAATGCCTCGTTGCGATCACGGGAAGAGTCAAATTTGGTGCCGTCTTTCAGGGTGCCGGTGTAATGGACCGAGGCGCGCGAACCCGCCTTCGCCTCCTTCCCCGTACCGACCGTCATCTCTTCATATCCGAGGCCCGAAGCGGTCTTGACGATCTTGCCATTCCCCTTGAACGGGGATGGGTCAAACGACTTGGCGGCAGCGGCTGTGCTTGCCGGGTCGGGGGCATTGGCGGACGCTACCGGGGAGGGAGGTGTCTGCTCCGGGGGAGCTTGATTCACCACGGGATCACAGCCAAAGAGGGCCACTGTCAGAGGGGCCGCGACCACGAGAGCGACGAAACGTCGGGTCTGGTTCTTGTGCATGACTCTATCCTACCCCAAGAAGCTCGACATCGAAGATCAGCGTCGCGTTGGCGGGGATCACTCCCGGTACCCCGTTGTTCCCGTAGCCCAGGGGGGCGGGGATCGTCAGCCTGCGCCGTCCGCCCACCTTCATCCCGGCAACCCCCTCATCCCAGCCCTTGATGACCTGCCCGACACCGATCGTGAAGGTAAATGGCTTGTTACGGTCACGGGAAGAGTCAAATTTGGTGCCATCTTCCAGGGTACCGGTGTAATGCACGGTAACCGGTTTGCTTGTCTGAGGGGACGCGCCGGTGCCCTCCACAATGTCTTCGTACTGCAGGCCCGAAGGGGTAGTCGTCATTTTCTTTATCACTCCTTGTGAAGTTGTCGCAGGGTCTTGTGGCATGTCCGGCACCGAGGCGGGCGGAGCGGGCGGCGGCCCGCTGGGAAGCCGGACATTGACCTGTGTCAAAACTCCCGCGAGCCGGTGCGCCCAGGCTCTGGCAAGGCCTAGCGGGTCTCTTCCCCCCGCCGCCGCCGTGTCATTGTCCACCGTCACCAGCTTTATGTCGCGCACAAAGATGGTCGGGCCATACTTCGTGTCGCGAACCGCGACATCCTTTGTGGTCAGGTCATGGATCGCGAGTATCTGCGCCAAACGGTCCTGCACCGCGTCCGCGCGCTGTTCGGGAGAGAGTTTGCCGGATGGCGTCCGGAACCGAAAAACCACAATGTCACCCAGCACGATTTCGCCGGGTGGAACCGCGCCCACCGGCGAACAGAGACAGGCACCAACCGCTGCGGCACCGAACGCAGCGACGGCGCTGCGGCAAATACGAGATGTCACAATGCACTCCTGACCCATAAGAATTACCAAATGCTGCGCACAGAATCACCCAAAACGACTGCTCGCAAAGCCTGCTGTCTTATCGGGGGACGAAGCGGACCCCTCCTGCTCCTTCGCGGCGGCTTCGCCCGCAACAAAGCCCGTGGACCAGGCCGCCTGAAGATTGTAACCCCCGACCGGTCCGGCAATATCCAGCACTTCGCCGCAAAGGTACAGGCCACGGACGCGCTGGGAGCGCATCGTGCGTGGGTCCACTTCGGAAAGGGTGACCCCGCCCGCGACGACCTCACCGCGCTCCAGTGGGACGTGACGGACACGCCCCAGACTCCAGCCCTTTAAGGTCTGCACCAGGCGACTGCGCTCTTTCGCGCCCAGGTAGGCTCCCTTGACGGTCGGCTCGACCTGCGCGGTATCGAAGACGGGCTTCACCAGACGGTTCGGAACGATCTGTTCGATGAAATCGGCGACCGACCGGCGCGGGAAAGCCTTCGTCTGCTCCAGCAGCCGCTCCCGCAGTGCCTCGAAGGGTTCACCGGGAAGCAGATCCACCTCGACCCCGCTCTGCTCCGG
The DNA here is from genome assembly GCA_014380815.1 of Armatimonadota bacterium. GTDB lineage: Bacteria > Armatimonadota > Armatimonadia > Armatimonadales > Armatimonadaceae > JACMJB01. Next base: position 3,616 of record JACMJB010000002.1, on the reverse strand, counting down.
GATCGTCTCGGCGACCTCGCGGGACACCCCGAGCGCGGTCGGCCCACTCAGCCCCTTGTGCGTCCAGAGCAGGTCGCCCCGCCAGCGCATCAACTCTTTGCCGGGTGTGTTATCCGCATTGATCCGCCGCGCCCGCAGCAGGCAGTCCCGAAGGGCGACCCCGCTCCATTCGGCGGGCGGTGTCGGCTCCAGGTACAGCGGCGCGAGGGCGGCCCGCAGCGGAACCAGGTGGTGCCCCAGCGCCTCCAGCCATCGCCAGCCATCACCGGTGGTCCCCGTTGCAGGGTAGGAGGAGCCACCAGCGGCGACGATCAGGCAACGCGTCTCGATTCGATCTCCGCTGGCGAGCAGCACGCCCGATACCCCGCCGCCGGTTGTCTCGATCTCCGTGACGGCAGCCTCCAGCCTGATGCGCACCCCGGCCTCGGAGAGGTGCGCTTCCAGCACCGATACGACATCCTTTGCGTCGGCGGGGGCCACGGGAAAGATACGCCCATCGGGCCGGGTATAGGTCTCCATCCCCTTGTTCGAAAGCATCCGAATGAAATCGTCATTGGTGAAGCGATAGAACGAGGGCTGCAGAAAGCGGGCCTCGTTGGGTCGGAATCTGGCGCGAACCTCCTCCATCGGTCCGGCATGCGCCACGTTGCACTTTCCGCCGCCGGAGATCAGGATCTTGGTCCCCAGCCGGTTCTTCTTCTCCAGCAGCAGGGTCGGAACCCCACGCATCGCCGCTGTGTGGGCCGCGATCATCCCCGCCGCCCCGCCGCCCACCACCACCACGCCCCGTGTCCAGTCCGTGGTCATGGGGTGGATTCTCGCGGCGCGGCGGCGCGGCGCAGTCGGTCGTGGATCGCGGCCCATTCAGAGCTTTGTGGCGGCGACTCGACGACGATGTAGTCCACTGCTGTCGCGTCAATCTGGCGCAGAGCGGCATAGAGTCCTCTGGCGTATTCCTTCGGATCGTCGGCAAGGGTGACAACCGATGCCGACCGAAGTTCGGTTTCCTGTGGCTCGCGCGGCGCGATCTCGTCACGCACCCCTTTCGCGGAGGTGTGACCCAGACGAATCAGGCCATAGCGACCCTCTGAAGGCGGATCACCAGAAGGCAGGCCCCCGGACGGAACCAGGTGAATGGGCTTGGAAGGCGCGTAGTGCCGGGGCATCTGCCCGGGCGAACGCAGCGCGCCCTCGCCCGATACCGATCTATACGCTTCGGTACGCCCAGCCAGAGTTTCAACCTGATGCTCGGTGATCATCCCCAGACGCAGGACTCGCGCCGGAAAAACAGAAACGTCCACGACTGTGGACTCGACCCCGATCTGGCAGGGGCCACCATCGAGAATAAGCAGGTCGCTCAGGTGCGGCCCAAGCGAGTCCGCGACATGCTGGGCGGTTGTGGGGGATACCTCCTGCGAGCGGTTCGCGGATGGGGCGGCGATCGGCAGGCCGGTCCGCACGAGCAGCTCCAGAGCGACAGGGTGAGCGGGTACACGCAGTGCGACCGTGCCGCCCCCTGCCGTAACGATGTCCGGAATAGTCCGCCCCGCAAGTTCGGCATCGGGGACGTAGGGAATCTTTTCCAGCACCAGGGTGAGGGGACCGGGCCAGAAGGTATCCGCGAGTGCCGCCGCCGCCTGGGACCAGTCGGTGACGTAGGCACCGGCAAGAGAGGGGGCAATATGCACAATCAGGGGATTGGATGCGGGCCGCCCCTTGGCAGCAAAAATGCGCCCCACCGCTTCGGGATCCAGCGCGTTTGCGCCGAGTCCGTAGACCGTTTCCGTCGGGAAGGCCACCAGGCGACCGGTGCGGAGCCTGGCGACTGCTTCATCCATGCCCTCCGCCGCGGAAACGATGCGGACCCCGATATTTTCAGTTTTCTCGGTTTTTCCTGCCACGATCACGTGGTTATTGTATCGTGCCCCCGCGGAGAGCCGGCGAAGGTTCGGAAGACAGATGCGCCTTTTGCCGGAGCGTCTCCCATTCCGGAAGCGTGAACGAGCGGCAGGTGCCATCCAGAAAGACCGCCGCGCGCCGTGTTTGTACCTGCGTCTCCGTGCCCCAGCGCGGTTCAAAAACGGCGATGGTTTCGGCGGGCCGCGCGAACGAATTCACTGGCTTGCCGGAAAGGGCTGGATTAGGCAGATATGGCAGGTCCCGGTGCGGGCTTCCGAAAACGGCGAGTCCGGGCAGATACCCAGGATGCAGAGCGGCGCGCAGCGACTCCGGGGAGTCCATCGGGGGCAGCAAGCCATCATGATCGTCGGCATAACGGCGCATTGCGTTCAGAATCAGCGGCAGACGCGCGGCATTCGTCACGTCCACCGTCATTGCGTCGTCCGCCTCCTCGCCCTCGCTCTCGGTGGAACGGTCCCGGGAGCCGGTTGCGTCTGTCGGCACCCCTGGTGAACTCGATGGATTTGATGGATTCGATTGCTTCACCTGTTCCGCGAAATCTCGGGCAGTGTGCTGCAGAACCGCGAAAAACGCGAGCACGACAACCATGCCAAGAAAGCAGCCAACCGTTTTACAGCCCAGTTCTCGGTCGTACAATGAAAGAGGTTCCCCTGCTTCATCTTTGGCTATCCGGGAAGGTTTCCTTAACTACGGCTCCCTCCAGGGTCCGAAATCTCCGTTCTCGTTGCCCCGGTGCGGCTCCCATGCTATACTTGCGGCAGCAAAAGCGGGCGGGCAGCCCCCTCGGGAAAGGCTCCACAATGGCTGGTGCAGATCTTGTTTACTTAGACGGTGAGTATGTCGCGAAGGCGACGGCGACAATCCCGCTGTTCGACCACGGATACCTGTACGGCGACGGCGTCTTCGAAGGGGTTCGCGCTTATAACGGGCGCATCTTCCGTCTGGACCCACATCTCGACCGGCTTTTCTTCTCGGCTCGGGCGCTGGGCTTCCAGATGAATTCGCTCACCCTGGAGAATGTCCGGCGGGCCGTTTTGGAGCTTTGCCGACGCAACGACCACGCAAATGGCTACATCCGGATCACGCTGTCGCGAGGAACGGGTTTGGGGCTGGACCCCGCTCACATCGAGCAGCGCCCCCGCCTGGTGATCTCGACGCAGGAGCTTCGCCTTTATACGACGGATTCGTATAATGAGGGACTGACAATGGTCACCTGCGCCACGCGGGTTCCGTCTCCGGATGCGATTGACCCGCGTATCAAGGGCACGGGAAAGTACATCAACAATATCCTCGCCAAGATGGAGGCCAACCGAGCCGGGGCTGGCGAGGGGCTGATGCTCAATCAGCAGGGCCATGTCGCCGAAGCGACCGGCGATAATATTTTCCTCGTGAAGGACGGCAGGATCTCGACCCCGCCCACCTCCGCCGGCTGTCTGAAGGGCATCACGCGGCAAGCCGCGATGGAGCTGGCGGAGCAGCAGCTCCGCCTTTCGGTCCGTGAGGAGAATCTGACTCTCTACGATGTCTATACTGCCGATGAATGCTTCCTGACAGGCACCGCTGCCGAAATCATTCCGGGTGTCATGCTGGATCAGCGCCCTATCGGGTCCGGCAAGCCCGGCGATGTCACCCGCCGTCTGATCGGCGCGTTCCGCGCTCTGACCGGTGAATCCGGCACCCCGTTCTAGAGATTCTG
>JACMJB010000078.1 GCA_014380815.1 Armatimonadota bacterium | reverse complement strand
TGCGAACGCTTGTCGGCACCAACAACCTGGACCATCAGATGAGTGCGTACCCCTTCGAGCCGATGCAGACCAGTATCGCCGCGCTCCAGGAGTTCGAGACCATTATTTCCGTCGGCATGAAACTGGATTACGATCAGCCGATCGTCTATCTGCGCGTCTATAAGGCGGTAGAGAAGCGCGGCGCTCGGTGGATCCAGGCTGACAGCATTGACAATGCCGTGAAGGCGGCCCTGCGCAGCGGCGGCGAGAAAGCGGTTCTGCTCCTGCCGCATCACCTGGCTCCCTCCGAGATCGCCCACGCCAAGACGCTCTGCGCCGTGACCGGCGCAAAGCTCAATGTGCTGATGCCGGACTGCAACTCCTGGGGAGCGCCCCGCGCGGGGGTCTCGCCGAATTTCCTGCCCGGCATGAAGACGCTGGAGGCCGCCCGCGCGCACCTGGAGAAGCACTGGAACTCGATCCTTCCCGGAACGCCGGGCCGCACCACCAGAGAAATCTTCGAGGGAGCCGCCGACGGGTCCGTGAAGATGCTGTACATCATGGGCAGCGACCCCGCGGCGAAATACCAGGACACTGCCCTTGCTCACCGCGCCCTGGAGGCCGCTGAGTTCGTGGTGGTGCAGGAGCTGTTCCTGACCGAGACCGCGAAACAGGCGGACATCGTCCTGCCTGCCGCCTCGTTCGCGGAAAAGGACGGGACCTTTGTGAACATCGAGGGCCGCGAGCAGAAGATCAAACAGGCCCTGAAACCGATCGGCGACAGCCGACCGGACTGGCGCATCCTTGCCGACCTGATGGGCCGATTGGGAACGCCGGTCCCCTACTTCTCGGCCCGTGACATCTACCGCGAATATACCCGCGCCATCGCGCCCTAGCCGCCCTAACTAACCATGAACGATCTTTGGCAGCAGCTTTTTATCTTGCCGACCGACCAGATTCCCTGGTGGGCGGAGGTTTTCCGGTCCGTGATCCGGCTGGTGATCGCGCTGGCGGGGGGGCTGGGGTCCGTCCCCATCCTCGTCTGGCTGGAGCGGCGTCTGCTCGGCTGGTTTCAGGGACGGCTCGGGCCGAACCGTGTCGGCCCGTTCGGACTGCTGCAGCCGCTTGCCGATGCCCTCAAACTAATGATGAAAGAGGACATCATCCCGACTAACGTAGACCGCACGATCTACGTCATGGCACCGGCGATCGCCCTTTTTCCGGTTATCCTATCGCTGACCGTGCTGCCCTGGAACGGGTCGCGGGAGTGGGGGGCGGTGGCCCCAAATATTGACATCGGCATTCTGTTCCTGCTTGCGGTTGGCTCCATTGAAGTGTATGGGGCGATCCTGGCGGGCTGGTCGTCGAACAACAAGTACTCTCTGCTGGGCGGTCTGCGCGCCTCCTCCCAGGTCATCTCCTACGAACTGGGAATGGGCCTTTCGATCGTTTCGGTCCTGCTGATCGCCGGGACACTGGGAACGCAGAGCCTGGTGATGGGCTATGACCTGTCGCAGACGGGCGTTCTTGCCCCCGGAACCCTGCTCGGCAACGGTCAGGCGATTGTCAGCGTCGCCAGTGTCGGTGACACGGGTTACACGGTCTACGAACATGCGGCGTCGTCGGGGTTCTGGGACTGGCACTTTTTGCGCCTGTTTCCCTTCGGTCTGATCGCGACCGGTATCTACATGATCTCGATGATCGCCGAGACCAACCGCGCCCCGTTCGACCTGCCTGAAGCGGAAACAGAACTGGTGGCGGGTTTCCACACCGAGTATTCGTCGTTCAAGTTCGCGATGTTCTTCATGGGCGAGTATGCCAACATGCTGATCGTTTCCGCGATCTGCGTGACGCTGTTCTTCGGCGGCTGGCTGGCGCCGTTCGGATTCCTGAGCCAGCTTCCGGCAGTGACCGGGCTGTACGTCGCGCCGGGGGTGGTGAACTTTGTTAATAGCTTTGTGATCGCGCCGTTCTGGCTGTTTACCAAGCTTTACGTGCTGATTGGTCTGTTCATCGCGGTGCGCGCCTCGTTCCCTCGCCTGCGCTACGATATGCTGATGAAGTTCGGCTGGAAGGGAATGCTGCCAGTCGCTCTGGGAAATCTCGTCCTGATCGCGACTTCGCTCGCGGTTCAGCAGGTGACCTTTCCCTCGCTGGGATACTATGGAGCCTGGTGGGCAGGACAGGGGGTCGCCTGGGGTATCACGCTGGTCGTCGTGGGCATCCTTTTCTACGGGAAGTACGTGCAGTATCAAGCCAAAAAGCGAGTGGCGCGGACAACTGATCTGATCGCCCCGATCCGCCGACCGACCGTCATTGTGCCGACGCCTTCCGCGCCCGCGCCGGAGGCCTAAACGGAGTTTTACTATGTCCGATTTCTGGGATGATGTCCGGCAGATCGCAAGCGAGGTGGTTGCTCCCTTCAAGGGGCTTGCGACCGTCAGCGCCAAGATCGCCGAAAAGAAGACGGTGATTCAGTACCCGGAGTATCGCCGTCCGATGGGGGTGCGCGCCCGCTGGCGGCATGTCCTGAACCGGTACGATAATGGCATGGAAAAGTGCATCGGCTGCTCGCTCTGCGCTGGAGCCTGCCCCGCGAACGCGATTCTCGTGGTGGCCGCGGAGAACACCGATCAGGCCCGCTTCTCCCCCGGCGAGCGGTACGCGGTGCGTTACGAGATCAACATGATCCGCTGCATCTACTGTGGATTCTGCCAGGAGAGCTGCCCGACCGGGGCGATCCAGCTTAAAGATACCTATGAGCTGACGGAGAACAGCCGCAAGGACTTGATCTATACCAAGCAGATGCTGCTGGTGCCCGACCCGAACCGCGAGCGCGTGGAGTAGGGCGGAACCGGCTGCCTGACCTCGCCCCTGAAACCGGTGTATTGACGCCGTGACGCGAGTTTGCTACACTGACGCCGGTGTGTTGGAGAGTCTGCTTTCCTTCTGAAAAATTATGCCGCCTGAAATCGCTCAATACCTCTCTGGACCCATCGTGCTCTTTCTTCTGTTCGGGGGTAGTGCCCTGGTCACGGGGATCACGATGGTACTTTTCCCAAACCCGGTCCGCTCCGCACTCTTTCTCGTTTTGAACCTGTTCTGCGTGGCTGTGCTCTACCTGCTGCTGAACGCCTATTTCCTGGCGACCGTGCAGGTGATCGTCTACGCAGGCGCGATCATGGTTCTGTTCTTGTTCGTCATCATGCTCCTGAACCTTGGCACGCCCGATCGGTCTCTCGATAAGCTGCGCTGGCAGCAACCCGCGGCGGTGGGGATCGCGGTGGTTTTGGCCGCCCTGTTTGGAGCCGTGATCTATCAGAGCGTTCCCGCCGGGCCACCAGCATCCGCGATGATGGTGGAAGCGCCGACACTATATGCACCAAGAGCGGAGCCAAACCCGATGCTCACCAACCAGATCTCGGACCCGAATCAGCTCCGGGCGATCACCCCGGATACCATGGGAACCGTGACTGGCATCGGGCAAAGCCTGTATAATCCCGGCGAGGCCTGGCTGTTCCCATTTGAGGCGACCAGTATTTTGCTGCTGATCGCAGTGATCGGGTCGGTGGTGCTGGCAAAGCGGCGGCTGCCGGGCGAAGACGCGAGCGCCGCCGGCGAGCGGGAAGGGGGCACCGGATGAACCCGGTCGCTGAAAGCGCCGCTGTCGCGGCAGGCGCGAACCCGTTGCTCCCGGTCCACGGTGCCGTGCCGCTTTCCTGGTACCTGATCCTGTCCGCGATGCTCTTCATGATCGGTGTTGTTGGGGTGCTGGTAAAGCGCAACCCCATCGTTATCTTCATGAGCATCGAACTGATGCTGAACGCCGTGAACCTGAGCTTCATCGCCTTCGGTCGGTATTTGGGCAATGTCGGCGGTCAGATGTTCGCGATCTTTGTGATGGCAGTCGCCGCCGCCGAGGTTGCGGTGGGTCTGGGCATCCTCATCAGCATCTTTCGCTCGCGAGAAAATATCAACGTGGACGAGATCAACGTGATGAAGGGGTGATCCCTTCCCCGCTGATTGCCCACGGTGACGGAAATCCGTCAGTGCCGTGATTTCCGAGGAGAAGACGTAATCTATATGGACCCGCAGGCTCTACCCTGGCTGGTGCCGCTCTGCCCGCTGATCGGATTTCTGATCAACGCGTTCGCGGGCGCTCGCCTGACGAAATCACCGCGCCCCGTTGTTGAGACAGGGCCGCTTGCGACTGCCGTGACCGCCGCACCTTCGCAGAACACCGGCCCGAGTGATGGCTCCCAGTACGACATGAACCCCGCGGTGATCGCTTCCGGTCACGACGCCGCGCCTCATGGGGCCACAGGTGGCCACGGTGGTCACAGTGGTCACGGTGCTGACGTGCCTCTAGACAAAGGCGGCCTCGGGATCGTGGGCGGACTGGCGACCGCGCTGGTCGCGCTTGGCTTTGTGCTTTCGCTGATGCTGTTCCAGGCCGTCCAGACCGCCGCCGACCACCGCGTCTTATCGTCGGCGATCCAATGGATGCAGGTGCCATCGGTGGGGGGGATGCCCGCGCTGGACCTGTCGTTCCGCCTGCTGGTAGACCCGCTGTCGTCATTGATGCTGCTGATCATCACGGGTGTCGGCACCCTGATCCACCTGTACTCGATGGGCTACATGAGCCACGACAAAGGGTACGCGCGCTACTTCACCTACCTGAACCTGTTCGTGTTTTTCATGCTGCTGCTGGTGATGGGGTCCAACTTTCTGGTGATGTTTGTCGGCTGGGAGGGGGTCGGTCTGGCTTCGTACCTGCTGATCGGCTATTTTTACGAGCGCAAGGCCGCAACGGATGCGGGCAAGAAAGCGTTTATCGTCAACCGTATCGGCGATGCCGCTCTGCTGATCGCGCTGTTCCTGATCTTCCAGTTCTTCGGGACGTTCGAGTTCTTCGGGGCGGGCGGTGTCCTGACCGAGGAAGGAATCGCCGGTGCGCTGGGCAACGGCTACGGCAGCTACGCCTTCATTGGAACAACGGCCGCCGTCACCCTGGTTCCCCTGCTGCTGTTCCTCGGCGCGGCGGGAAAATCCGCGCAGATCCCGCTCTATGTCTGGCTGCCCGACGCCATGGAGGGACCGACCCCGGTCTCTGCCCTGATCCACGCCGCGACGATGGTCACCGGCGGGGTCTACCTGCTGGCGCGCACCCATGCGCTTTTCCTGATGTCGCCGCTGACCCTGACGATTGTCGCGGTGATCGGGGTGACTACGGCGTTTCTTGCCGCGACCATCGCACTGGTGCAGAACGACATCAAGAAAGTGCTGGCGTATTCGACCGTTTCGCAGCTGGGCTATATGTTTCTGGCCTGCGGGGTGGGGGCGTTCGGGGTCGCGATGTTCCACGTCACGACCCACGCCTTCTTCAAGGCGCTTCTGTTCCTGGGGGCTGGCTCGGTGATCCACGCGATGGACGGCGAACAGGACATGCGGCGGATGGGAGGGCTGCGCGCAAAGCTTCCCATCACCTTTGCCGCCATGCTTGTCGGAACGCTCGCGATATCTGGATTTCCTCTGCTAGCGGGGTTTTGGTCCAAGGATGAGATTCTGCTCAGCGCCTTCGCGGGTCCCGCACAGAATGGTCTCGGCAGTCCGTGGCTGTGGCTGGCCGGGTTCGTCGTGTCGGGAATGACTGCGTTCTACATGATGCGCCTGATGATGAAGACGTTCTTCGGCACGGCGCGCTACGATGGCGCGACCGCGAACTATCTTCACGAGTCCCCCGCCACGATGACCCTGCCACTGATCGTTCTGGCAGCACTGTCCGTTGTCGGCGGCTTCCTGAATGCACCCGCTATCGGGACGCACTATTTCACCGACTTCCTTGGGGAGACTGTCGGCGAGCGGGAACTGAACGCTGGTGGTTTGGGAACCACGCTGCTGATCGCCTCCGCCGCGCTGGCCATAGCGGTGCTGGGCATTACGTTCGCGCTCTACAACCGCAAAAAGGCGGGCGAGCTTTCCACCGATGCTCAGAAGCAGCGCAATCTGCTCTGGCGCGTCCTGGACAACAAATGGGGCGTAGATCAGAACTATGACCGTATCTTCGTCCGCCCCGGCAAGCGCGGTGCAATGTACCTCTGGCGCACGCTCGATGTGCGTGTCTTCGACGGTATCGTGAACGGCACAGCAGGGCTGGTGCGTGGCCTTGGTGAGGGGATCAAGGGCTGGCAGAGCGGCTATGTCCGCAGCTACGCACTTTCCATGCTGGTCGGGGTCGTGCTGGTCGTGGTCGCATCCCTGATCGGCCTCGGCGTCTCGCTGCGCTGAAACGCGTTGCCGCCTGAAAATCGAACAACGTATCCTGGTGCCCACCGGCGAAGGTACCTGCCGGTGCGTTCGCTCTATCTGAAGACATGCAAAATTTACCGCTGCTATCACTCCTGATCGCGCTGCCGTTCATAACGGCGGTGCTGATCGGCCTTGCTCCCGCGAAGTCGGCGCGCACGATCGCGCTTCTGGGTTCGCTGGCCACCTTTCTGGTGTCGCTGCCACTGCTGGGGGTCGCGAGCATCGCGCCAACCCGAGGGGGGTTCGCCTTCGAGCAGAATGTCCCATGGCTGCCCAACGTCCATGTCAGTTACCATGTGGGTGTGGACGGGGCGGCGGCTCTCCTTGTCGTGCTGTCTACGTTCCTGCAGGTCTTCGCCGCCGCCTACTCGCAGGAGACGATCAAGGAGCGGGTCAAAGAGTTTTACCTCTTCTTGATGGTCCTGGAAGGCGCACTGATCGGTGCATTCTCCTCGCTGGATCTGATTCTGTTTTATGTTTTCTTCGAGCTTTCCCTGGTGCCGGTCTACTTCCTGATCGGGATCTGGGGCGGCAAACATCGCGTGGCTGCGGGAAACAAGTTTTTCGTCTACACGGTCGTCGGCTCGCTGCTGATGCTGGTCTCGATTATCGCCCTGTATCTGCGGGCCGGGACCTTCGACCTGCTGGCGATCAAGCAGACCCTGGTGAGCCTGCCTCCGACACCGACCGCGATGCTGATGCTCTTTACCGGGTTCGCCCTGGCGTTCGCGGTGAAGACGCCGCTGTTCCCGTTCCATACCTGGCTTCCGGATGCCTATGCCGAATCGCCCATCGCCTGCACCGTGCTGCTGTCTGGTGCGATGGCGAAACTGGGGACCTACGGGTTCTACCGCTTCTGTCTGTTCCTGTTCCCGGAGGCGTCCCAGCAGGCCGCGCCGGTGATGGTCACGCTTGCCGTTGTCGGCATCATCTACGGCGCACTGGTCGCCGCTGTGCAGCGGGATGTCAAGCGCGTCCTGGCTTATTCGTCGGTTTCTCACCTCGGTTTCGTCGTCCTGGGGCTGTTCTCGTTCGCCGCGAATGGGCAGGTCGTCCCGCAGGCACTGACCGGTGCGCTGCTTCAGAACATCAACCATGGTATCTCGACTGGCGCGCTCTTTCTGATCGTCGGAATCATCGAGACCCGGCGCGGAACCCGGCGCATCAACGAACTGGGCGGGCTTTGGGAGCAGATGCCCGTCTTCGGTCGGCTGTTCCTGCTCGTAACGCTGTCGTCCATTGCGCTGCCGCTCACCAACGGCTTTGTCGGTGAGTTTCTGATCCTGCTGGGGGCATTTCAGGCCTATCCGCTCGCTGCCGCTCTTGCCACCACGGGTGTGATCTGGTCCGCCGTCTACATGCTGTGGATGTTCCAGCGCGTCATGTACGGCCCGGTGACGAACCCCGCCACCCGCCGGCTGCGCGACCTGAATGGGGGAGAGGTCGCCCTGCTTGTGCCGTTTGTGGTCCTGATCTTTGTCTTCGGCCTCTTCCCAACCTTGTTCACCAGGGGGCTAAATCTTTCTCCGACCGAAATCGCCTCCCCCGCTTCGATGACCGCCGCAAGGGAGGCCGCCCCGGCCCCCGCCTTGGCACAGGGACAACCGTAACACCGTGAACCAGAGCGTACTTACCGATCTTCAGGCACTGATCTGCCCCCTTGTCGTGATTGTGCTGGGCATGATCGTGCTGCTTCTCGACCTTGGCACCGGGGACGGTCCGGCGCGTCGCCGACTGATCTATTTTGTCAGTTTAGGGGGGCTTGTCGCCGCGGCTCTGCTGGCGGTCGCCAATACCACCATCCCAAACGCCGGCGTGGGAGTAACGCCGCTGACCCATTTTGGCGGCGGCATGGTGGCGGATCGCTTCGGCGGACTGTTCTGCATCGTCCTCTGCATCATCGCGGGCCTTGCAATCACCATGTCGGACCGCTATCTGGAGGAAAAGTCGCTGAACAGCGGCGAGTACTACGCCCTGATCCTTTTCTCCACATCGGGCGCAATGCTGATGGCGCTTGCCTACGATCTGGTCAATATCTTCGTGGGTCTGGAGATACTATCGGTCGCGCTGTATATCCTTTCCGGGTTCGCACGCCGCGAACGCCGCTCCGAGGAGAGCGCAGTCAAGTACTTCCTGCTCGGCTCTTTTGCGTCCGGCTTCCTGCTGTACGGCATGGCCCTGATCTACGGAGCGGTCGGGATCGCGCTGAAAAACACCGGTCTTCTGCAGCCCACCGGCACCTCATTCACGAACCTGGGGGTCATCGCCCGCACCATTCAGGAGAGCGCGGAGACCGGGGGCGCGCCGATCACCGCCTCGCCGCTCTTTATCGCCGGGGTCGCGCTGCTGATTGTCGGGCTGGCCTTCAAGGCCGCGATCGTCCCCTTCCACTCCTATGCCCCGGATGTTTACGAGGGCGCGCCGACCCCGGTGACCGCGTTTATGTCCGCTGCCGCCAAAGTGGGGGCGTTCGCCGCGCTGATCCGTGTCTTCGGCATTCTGCTTCCCGCTGACAATGCCTCCATTGCGCAGGCCGCAGTCCCCTTTCACGCCGTGTTGTGGGGGCTTGCCGCCGCGACTATCGTGGTCGGCAACGTGCTGGCGATCCGGCAGACCAACATCAAGCGAATGCTGGCGTATTCGTCCATTGCCCACGCCGGGTATATCCTGGTCGGCGTCCTGGCGAGCAGTGTGCCCGGCGCGAGCCAGAACGCCAAAGATGCGGTCATCTACTACCTGTTCACCTACACCTTCATGAATCTGGGGGCGTTCGCGATGGTGATCTGGCTTGGCCGAGATGGCGGCGAATACACCAGCATCGCAGACTATGCGGGGCTTGCCAAGCAGCAACCGCTCGCGGCTGCGGCAATGGCGGTCTTCATGCTGTCGCTGGCGGGCATCCCGCCCGCCGCCGGGTTCCTCGCCAAGCTTTATGTCTTCACCAGCGCGGTCCAGGCAGGGCTGACAGGACTTGCCGTGCTGGCACTGGTGGTCTCGGTGATCGGCGTCTACTACTATCTCAACATCATCGTCGCGATGTACTTCCGTGACCCCGTGAACGACTTCTCCTCGGTGCGCGCTGGCGGCGCGAGGGCTGCCGCCCTGCTTTCGGCGGCGGCGACGCTCCTGTTTGGTTTTATTCCAGCGGGGGTCTTCTCCCCGACCATTCAGCGCGACCAGCCGACCGCGCAGCCGATCTTGGGGGCAGCGGAAAAATCGCCCCTGCCGCCCGCCGTGGCGGTTGTCAGCCCCCAGCCCTGAGCACGAACCCACGGACACGGATACCAACAACCCGGCATTTATGCCCCGCTAAACGGGGCGGGACGGCTAATCCGCCACCCGGTCCAGTGTTGCGCCCATAATATCCGCCGTCTGGGCGGTCAGCGTGTAAAACATCGCCTCGCGGAAGCGTCGCTGCGCGGGGTGCTCCAGAGAGTTCGCCGCGCCGCCCGATGCCGCGACCGCCATATGAGCGGCGCGAACCGCAAGCTCGATGGTCCAGGCCCGTGCCTTCAGCGCCTGAGGCCGATACTCCGGGATGCTCTTGTCCGGTGTCTGCGACCAGCACAGGCACTCTGCCCGGCAGGCATTGATCTCCGCTTCGAGGGAATCCGCGGCGCGGGCGATCGCGGGGAGGGCCGAGCGCCGGGCGGCTATTGCTCGAAGCTGTTTCAGCGATCCGCGCGCGCAGCCGAAGATATGGGAAGCAGGTCCCGCGATCCCGTTTTGGTCGCCGCGCATCATCTCCGCGCGTGACGAGTACTTGACGAACTGGTCCTGGGGCACAAACAGATTCTCCAGGTGCACTTCGGTGGTCGCGGTGGCATTCATCGCGCACAGTGGCAATGGCGGTGTCGAACGAAGCCGGTCGTTCTCAGTGGCGGGAGCATACACGTAAAGATGCTTCTGCCCGCCGCTCTCTTCATCCGGCAAAACGGCCCCAAAGATCACGCCCTTCAGGATGGGCCAGCCCGTCACCCAGGGGGCGACCCCGTTTAGGACCCAGCCGCCGTCCACCGGCACGGCGCGAAGCATCGGAGCAGGGCGGCGCAGGTGCCCGAAGCCCACGCCCACGTAATGATCCCCAGATGCCATTGCCCGCAGGTACTGTTCCCGCAGAGCGGGGTTGCTGCTTCCCGCCAGCATCGAGCAGGCTCCCAGGTGCTGGGTCAGCACAAACCAGGTCGTACCGCAGGCCGCAGTCAGGGTTTCCGTGAACTCGCGCTGGAAGTTTCCCGAACAAGCTTGCCCGCCCCACTCAACCGGAGTCGTAACGCCAACCAGGCCCGCTTCGGCGAGCGAGCGCAGGTTGTCCGCGGGCACGATGCCGGATTGGTCCACCGATTCCGCGCGCGGCTCCAGCACGGTGTCGGCGATCTCCTGAACGCGGGCCAGCAGGACGTTTTCCCGCTCCGACAGACCGGGAAAGGGGGAGGGCAACAGCGTTTCAGACGAGTTTTCCATAACTCAGATTGTACCCGCCGTTCCCCGCAGGCAAAAGACAGGGCAACGGCACCGCCTTCATGCCACCGCCCTGTCTCTTGTTCCTGGTGTTCCTGATGCTCTGATGCTGTCGGCGACCGTTCGCCGGGGTTAGGAACCGGTCAGTTCCGTGCCTTCGCTGCGCAGCAGACGTCCCAGGGTGTGCAGGCGGGTCTTGATCCCCTTGCCCGCATCGGTGTCCGTCAGCCCCTCAATATGATCCGCCAGCTTCACCATCACCGCACCGATCTTTCTGCCGTCCGCGCTGCCATCCGCACTGAGCAGTTTTCGCAGGCTGTCAATGTCCCGGCTGATCGCTTTCAGCTCGGGCTTGTTTGCCTCCGCAAGCAGGTCATGCCAGTGATCGAGCTGCTTCACCGCAGTCCCCTTTGCCAGATCTGTGACACCGTCGTGGAGCGCATCAAGCAGCCCGGTCAGCTCCTGGGGAATCGCGTTCGCCATAGTCGTCGCCTTTCCATCAGCAGTGGTGCCTTTTTTATTTTGCCGGATGCACCCGCCGCCCATTCTTTCCCGTCAGGCAGATTGACCAATCCTATCTGTTTGCCCGCTTGCTGTTTTCGGGACAATCGCGGTAAGATGCTCACACCTGCTTCTCGTCTTACCACCCCACCCTCCAAAGGCGGATCTGTTATGCATCATTGCCTGCGTCTGTTTCTCCTCGCCTTCGCTCTCGCCTGCTCCGCACCCTCTTTTGCGCAGCAGATAACGATCAAGGCAGCGAAACCGGGAGGCGTCTATGCCGTCGGCGAAAAGATCGCCTGGCAGCTTCAGGTGGAAGGGGAAGGCGTCTCCGGCATTGAAAAAATCGGTTACGTGCTCAAAAAAGGCGGGCTGACCGAGATGGGGCGCGGTGAACTGACGCTGAAGGATAACACCGCCGAACTGGAGACCCGGCTCGATGCCCCCGGCACGCTCCTTGCCGAGTTCACGGCGGTATCAGCGGGCAAACCCACGATCAAGAGTCTGGCGGGCGCGGTCGTCGCGCCGGAAAAGATTCCGGCTTCCGCCGCGCCGCCCGCCGATTTTGATGCCTTCTGGAAGGCAAAAATCCAGGAGCTTGCCGCCGTTCCTATGCATCCGGTACTGGAGACAGCGGACAGCGGCAGCCCCTCTGTGGAGTACTCGAAGATCACGCTGGACAACGTTCGGGACAGCAAAGTCCGTGGACAGCTGGCACGTCCCAAAACGGGCAGCAAGTTTCCCGCGCTGCTCGTGGTGCAGTGGGCAGGGGTCTACCCGCTGGCGAAGGGATGGGCGACCGACCGGGCACGTGAGGGCTGGCTGACGCTGAATATCAATGCCCACGATCTGCCGATTGATTCCCCGTCTGAGTTCTACAAGCAGCAGGGGAGCACCGCGCTGCGAAACTACCCGTCAATCGGCAACGAAGACCGGGAGACAAGCTACTTTCTGCGCATGTATCTTTCCTGTTACCGTGCCGCCGACTATCTTGCCAGCCGCTCGGATTGGGACGGCAAGACACTGGTCGTCATCGGAGGCAGCCAGGGCGGTCTGCAATCCATGATGATCGGCGGACTGCACCCCAAAGTGTCCGCGGTGCTGGCGAATATCCCCGCGGGCTGCGATCAGACCGGGCCGATGGTCGGGCGGCAGCCGGGCTGGCCGATGTGGTACTACCAGGTCAAGGACAAAGATGCCGCCAAAGTCCGGGAGACGGCGAAGTATTACGATGTGGTGAATTTTGCTCGCCGCATCCGCTGCCCGGCTCTGGTCGCCTTTGGACTGATTGATACGACCTGCCCGGCGGCGGGGGTCCTCGCGGCTTTCAATCAGATACCTGGCCCCAAAGAGAGTGTCGTCATGGAGTGGTCAGGGCACCTGGAAAAAAACAAATCGCAGGCTGCCTATTATGCCCGATCCTCCGCGTGGCTGAAGCAGCTTGTGGCAGGGAATCCACCGCCGGTCCCGGCGGCTCAAACGGTGCAGAAGTAACCGGCGTGAAGCATCTGAACCTGGGAGCAAGGCAACCGCTTACCACCTACCGAAAGATCGCCATCGCAAGCTGGCGGCATCCGCGCGATCCCAGCACCTACAGCTGGTACGATCTCCCGGTCGGGGAAGCGGAGGCATTTTTAAAGACCTATCCTGCCGAATCCCGCCCCTCGATGACCGTCTTCATCGCGAAGATTGTCGCCAACTGCCTGGAGGAGCATCCCGAACTCAATCATCTGCTGCGCGCGCGGAACCTTTACCGCCGCGCCCGGACCGACCTTTTCATCACCACGCTGCTTAACACCCCAAAAGGCAGGGATCTTTCGGGCTTCGTGCTGCGGGATGTGCCCGCACAGAGTCTGGGCGAGGTGGCGCGGATCGCGGAGGAGGCGGTCGGAGTTTTGCGCCGCGGCGAGGATGACGAAACCCGGCGTATTGACGCAATCACCGCGAAAATGCCGGTCTGGCTCCTGCGCTGGGTGATTGACCTTCAGGACTTCGCGCATTACACCCTGAACGTTTCACTGCGGCAGTTTGGGATTCCTGACGACCGGTTCGGCTCGGCGATCATCAGCAATTTCGGCGTTCTGGGGATCGAAAACGCGCTGATTCCGCTGTCGCCGTACTGCCGCTGCCCGCTGATTATCGGCATCGGGCGGCCCCGCCCGATGCCGGTCGTGCGAGGGGGTGAGGTCGTTGCCGCCGAGTGCATCACGATCAGCTTCACCTTCGATCACCGATACGCGGATGGCATCCATGGCGGGCTGATGATGCGCCGCTTTCAAAAGATCTTTCTCAAGCCCAGCCGTTACGCCGCCGTCTTCGATGCCCCCTCTTCCAGTGCGCTGCCCGCCGATGAAGATGAGCCACCCCGAGAGATAAAATGACCAAGGGACGACTGGAGGCCTTTAGTGATGGCGTGATCGCGATTATCATCACCATCATGGTGCTGGAGTTCAAAGTGCCACGTGGGGCCGAGATCGCATCGCTGCGTCCTCTCATTCCCGTGTTGCTGGCCTACATCCTCAGTTTTGTTTTTGTGGGGATCTACTGGAACAACCATCACCACCTGCTGCAGGCGGCCCGAACCATCAACGGGCGAATCCTCTGGGCAAACTCGCACCTGCTGTTATGGCTGTCGCTGGTCCCATTCGTCACAAGCTGGCTGGGACAGAATCTTTTCGCCCCTTGGCCAGTCGCGCTCTACGGAATCGTCCTGTTACTCAGCGGGGTAGCTTACTACGTCCTGGCACAGACGCTGGTCGTACACCACGGCAAGGATTCCGCTCTGGCCGTCGCCCTGGGCAGAGATGTCAAGGGGAAGACCTCTGTAGCGCTATACACGCTGGCGGTCCCCCTCGCCTTCGTGGACGCCCGCATCTCCTGTTTGATCTACGTCGGAGTCACGCTGATGTGGCTCAT
The DNA here is from genome assembly GCA_014380815.1 of Armatimonadota bacterium. GTDB lineage: Bacteria > Armatimonadota > Armatimonadia > Armatimonadales > Armatimonadaceae > JACMJB01. The sequence goes on along the minus strand of JACMJB010000078.1, from coordinate 6,170 downwards.
CCCCGACTCCCGCATCGAGGAGACGCTGCAGAAATAGCGTCCTAGGACCGCGAAACCAGTCGCTGTTTTTGTCGCTGCCGCCCTAACCGTCCTTGTGCCGCTCATGCCCGCGTCGCACGCCCAGCCTCGGCAGCTACTGGTCGGGCTTTATACGACACGCAAGCAATGAACCGGTTCTGGCGCCTCCGGGGGGAGGAGATGGGAAGGGTCATTCTTCCCCCACGCCGAACCTATAGTCTAATGCCCGTCTCGTTCGACCAGCCCGCCTTTCTGCTCGCGCTCCTGCTGCTGCCTCTCTTCGCTGCAGTGTCCCTGCGGGGGTCGCTGGCGGATCTGGACCCCCTGCGCAGATCCCTTTCCCTCGCTCTGCGGCTGACGATCGTCGCCAGCATCGTGTTCGCCCTGGCAGGTATGAACTGGGTGCGACGCAGCGGCGCGAACTGTACACTGTTCCTCATTGACGCCTCCTACTCCATGCCCCGCCGTGACCGTCAGCGCGCGCTTGATATCGTCAATGAGGCGACCGGGAAGATGCGGGCCGAGGACAAGGTCGGGGTGATCCTGATTGGGGCCGAACCACGCCTGGCCTTCGAACCGTCCCTCAGGGGGAAGATCGCCTGCGAACTGACCGTGCCCGACGGCTCGCAGACGAACCTCGCCCGCGGCGTCACCTCCGCCCTTTCGTACTTTCCCGACGATGCCGCGCGCCGGATCGTGCTGCTCAGCGACGGCAACGAGACCACGGGATCGCTGCTAGAGGCGGCCCGGTCGGCGGCCTCCGAAGAGACACCGATTGATGTGCTGCCGCTGGGAAGCGCGCCGGACCGCGAGGCGTTGCTGGAGCGGATGCTGACCCCGCCGATTGCCAAGCGCGGCGAACCGTTTCCGATCAAGGTGGTGGCAAACAGCATATCAGGTGGCCCGGGCACGCTGCGGCTGTATCGAAACGGAGAGTCTGTTGGCGAGCAACGGGTGGACCTCCAACCCGGCAAGAACGTGCTGACGGTGGAGGGCAGAGCAGATAAGCCCGGCTTCTACGCCTATGAAGCCCGACTAGTGACCCCGAATGGCGCGGATACCTATGCCGAGAACAACCGCGCGGTCTCGTTCGTGGCGGTGGAGGGCAAGCCGCGCCTGCTGCTAATCCAGCCGCGTGATCCGCTGATCCCCGACGATTATCTGCCGCCCGCCATGGCCGCGCAGAATGTCCAGGTGGAGGTCGGGACGCCGCGCGACCTGCCGACCCAGGCCGCCTCGCTCGCCGCCTATGATGGCGTGATCCTTTCCGATGTGCCCGCGGATAGCCTGTCCAATGCCCAGATGCGCACGATCCAGGCGTCCGTTCGCGATCTCGGTATGGGCCTGACCATGATTGGCGGCGACCTCTCGTTCGGGGCGGGCGGCTACTACCAGACCCCGATCGAAGAGGCGTTGCCGGTTGATTTGAACCTCAAGAAGATGAAACGCCTGCCGGGTGTCGCGCTCGCCCTGGCGATGGACTATTCCGGCTCAATGAATTCCCAGGGGCAAAATACGCCGGGCAGTCAAAGCAAGCTTGACCTTGCCAAAGAGGCGACCGACCAGGCCGTGGACCTGCTGAACGTGCAGGATCAGGTGGGGGTGCTGGCGGTGGATACGCAGGCCAACGTGATCGTGCCGTTGCAGTATGTCACCAACAAGCGCAAGATCCATCAGGGGGTAGCGGCGATCAACGGCGGAGCGGGAACCGAGATGTCGGCGGCGGTCAAGGGCTGTTTGGCCCTGCTGAAGAATGCCGATGCCAAAGTCCGTCATGCGATCCTGGTCAGCGACGGCGAGACTGGCCCCTATGACTACGCCCCACTGATCGCCGAGCTTCGCAAGGCGAAGATCACGTTCAGTCTCGTGATCATTGACGAAGGCCAGGGGGCAGCGGGGATTGACCCGCTGAAACGGGTCGTGCGCGCGACCGGGGGACGCTTCTACCGGGTGCTGGACGCCTCCCAGATCCCAAAGATCTTCCTGCGGGAGACGCAGACCATCAGCAAGCCTCCGATCCTGGAGGAGCCGTTTATCCCACGCCTTGCCACGCCGGGCAGCCCGCTTGTCAGTGGCACCAACTGGGCGGGGGTGCCGCCGCTTCTCGGTTACGACGTGGTAAACGCGAAACCCACTGCCGAGGTCGCGCTGGCCTCGCACAAGGGCGACCCGGTGCTCGCCTCCTGGCAGTATGGCCTGGGCAAGACGGTCGCCTTCACCTCCGATGCCAAGGCAAGATGGGGCGCGCAGTGGCTGCAATGGCCCGGTTATTCGTCGTTTTGGGCGCAGATCCTGCGCTGGAGCCTGCGCAAATCCGACACTGGCAGCTACCAGAGCGCGGCGGAGCTTGTCGGAAGCCGGGGGCGTATCAGTGTGGATGCCGTGGACGATAAAACCGGCGCGTTCGTCAACTTTGTGGATGCCACCGCTCGTGTCGTCGGTCCGGATGGGGCGTCGCAGACCGTCCGTCTCGTTCAGACCGGCCCCGGTCGCTATGCTGGATCTTTCGATGCAGGCAAAACCGGCAGCTATGTCGCCGCCGTCACCCAGAAGACCTCGGATGGCAAGACCCGGATCGCCCGCGCCGGTCTGTCGGTGAGCTACAGTCCGGAGTATGCGGCCCTGAAGCCCAACACCGCCCTGCTTTTGCGTGCTGCCGACATCACCGGCGGGCGGGCGCTGAAAAGCGGGGCCGAAGTCTTCGCCGAACGCCGCGAGCGCCGTCTGCCTCAATCGCTCGTGCTTTTTCTGCTCACCCTGGCTCTGCTGCTATTTCCCTTCGATGTCGCGGTCCGCCGCCTGCAGCTTCGTCCGGTCGCCGAGGGGACAGTGGAGGTGCTGAATTCCGCGCGGGCAACGGTGCGGGAAAACCTCGCCGCCCGCCGCCCAAACCAGGAAGCGCAGCGGGAGCGTGCCGCCGCCTCATCGGTCGGCAGGCTCGCCACCCGGAAAAACGCCCTCTCCTCGGAACCGGACGACGACTCACCGCCGCCGGTTTCCGCCTCAGTGGAACCCGACCGACCCGCCGTCGTCTGGAGCAGCAAGCCCCAGGCGGCGCCGATTCCATCGGCTGCCCCGACCGCAAACCCCGAACCTGCCGGGGATTACCTTTCCCGTCTCCGCGAGGCCAAAAAACGCGCTGCCAAACCGGATGAGGACCTGCCCCGTTCGCCTTGATCCGGTCGCGCTTCGGTGCTGGCACGCGCGGTTCATGACTCGGCGAAGTCGCCCTCACTTGGCCCGCCGGGGGGCGCAGTGCGGGAGGTGGTCGTGATGCGCCCCCGCAGGAGAGCGATGAATGCCAGACCTTCCTTTACGTAGAGCGCCGCCGGCACGTCTCGCAGGAAAGAACTTCCCGTACCACTGCTTTTGGCATTCAGCCACTCCTTGGTCAGGATCAGCTCTCCCCGCCTCAGGTCTTCGATGACCGAACGACTCAGCGCAACAACGGTCTCCAGGCGGTCCTGGTCCGTGAGGTAATCATCCAGTCCCGGATTGACGCAGCCGATGAACCCGACACTGGACTGAAGGTACCAGTGCTCGCCCATCTGCTGAAGCCAGGGATCTGCCGCTGGCAGCACCTTCACCTTGTCTGCGAGGAAGCGCAGCCACCCCTCGAGAAGAGCGTCCCGAGACCAATAGCCTTTGCTTTGATAGCTCACGAAGCTGCTTCCCATCCCCAATCCTCCCGCGCGGTTTTCTGCTTGACCTTTTACCCTTTACCATCGCCCGGCAACGCGCCGATAGAGGAAGAGAAAGGCGCGGGGGGAGGAACCAAAACCCTCGTGTCGGGTTCTTTATCTCCGTGGGAACGAACTACCGCGACCTGCTAGGGGTAACCGCGTTTCGTAATCTGTGGGTCGGACAGGCGATTTCGCAGCTTGGGGATTCGCTGTATTACCTGGTCTTTCTCTTCATGGTGGACCGGCTGACCGGGGACCCACGAATGGTTGGGATCACCGGGGTTGCGCAGACCCTGCCGTTCCTGCTGCTCTCACCCTATGCCGGGGTGGTGGCGGACCGAGCGGACCGGCGGCAGATCCTGCTGCGCGCCGATCTGCTGAGTGCGGCGACTCTGGCTGCCTTTGCCTTTCTGGTCTGGCGGAACCTCACCCCGCCCCCCTGGACCCTGATCGCAACGGGCGCGCTGCTGTCCAGCATCAATGTCTTCTTCGCACCGGCCAAAGGGGCCGCGATCCCGCAGATCGTGCCGCCGGGGCTGCTGCCCTCCGCGAATGCGCTCTCCATGGCGACCCAGAACCTGATGCCGATGATCGGGGTCGCGCTGTCGGGAATCGTTCTGGCGGCCCTGTACCTCCTGTCACCTACCTACTTCTTTCTGTCGGCGATTTTGCTGAACGCACTGTCGTTCGCACTTTCCGCGCTCTTTATCCGCCGTCTGCCCACGCTGCAGCCGGAGCGAGTGGATACCGCCACCGTCGGCGCGGCGGGGCAGGGGATTCAGGATCTGCGCGACGGTTTCACGTATCTTTCGCGTCAGCCAGTCCTCTGGATGATGCTGCTCCTGAACCTGCTGGTGCAGCTTGCCATCTCACCATTTATGCTCGTCTATGTGCAGGTGAACCGGCAGTGGTTCGGCGGCGGCTACGGCACGCTCGCCGCCTGCGAGGTCTCGTTCTTTGTGGGCGTGGTGGTATGCAGCGTCTTCATCGAGCGCCTGCGGGTAAGCCGGGTCGGACTGGCGTTCATCGGCGGTATGGCGGGCGTCGGCGTGACCGTGATGTTCATGGCGTTCTCCGTCACCGTGCTGCCGTTCGCGTTTTGGAACCTCATCGCTGGCCTGGCATTTCCCTTCGCGCAGATCCCGATGACTACCTATATTCAGCGGACCGTTCCCGATGCGTTTCAGGGACGGGTCAACTCTGTGCTGGCGATGACCGGGTGGGGGATTCAGCCGCTGGGCATCGGTCTTGGGAGTCTCCTGCTGGCGGCGGTCGGGCCAGCCTGGCTGCTCGTACTGATGGGGGGTGCGATGACGCTCGCCGCGCTCGGCGGCCTGTTCGCCCGCCCCTTCCGCGCTGCCGCCCTTCCCGAGCCGGTTTAGAACTCACCTCCGGGTCTCCTTTATGCGATCCTCGCCCCCTCCTCGCTTGCGGGAGAGGGGGCGGGGGGGTTGAGTCCGAGGGGGCAGGTCAAAGCAGCCTTACGCCACCTCCAGCTTGTCCAGAAAGGCCCGGAGGTCCCGGTCGGCGTTTGCGGCGGCGGCCCGAAGCCGATTGGCATCGGCACGGGCGGCCTGGATGCGGGTCTCCTGCGCGTCGAGGGTCGCGACATAGCGCTTGTACAGCGCGGACCCTTTGTCCAGTGCGTCCATGTTTTTGCGGATGCGCTGCTGGTCATTGACAACCCCCACGATCTCCGCGTCTCGAGCTGCTGCCTGTTGCTGAAGTTCCTGTACTCTGCGCCGCCGCTGCACGATCTCGCGCAGCGCGGCCTTGACGGTCTCCGGCGCTTCGCCATTGGTCACATAGTAGCCGAGCGAATCCAGATCATCACGGAGCAGGGTCAGCGATTGGTAGAGGGGCTGCTCCGTCGTGACTGTCAGCTTCTCGGTCTTGCCAGGCGGGACGCTCACCGCGAATCGGTACAAGCTTGCCGTGCGCTCGTCGGCTGTGGCGGGCTGGATCAGTTTTTGCTGCACGTTGGGAGAGTACGGATGCTCCACCAGCACCTTGCGCGGTTCGGTGGCCTTGTTCTTCAGCGTGTAGACCGTCTCGGTGCGCTGCAGGCGGGTCAGCGCGAGCACCCCCCGCTTGATCGTGAAGGTCGTCTGCTGCCGCGTGACCCCATTGCCCCGCCGGTCACCCTCCACCGATAGATCCACGGCATAGGTGACCAGACGCGAGTCACCGGGCGGGATATCCTCCATTCGGGCATCGCCCGCATAGGTGCTGCCATCGAACAGCGTAACCGGCCCGCCCTTCAAGTGCAGCTTCGTGTCGTTCCGGATGCGGACGGCGTTCAGGGGGAAGCGAGGTCCGCTGTCGGCATTGTAAAGCGAGACCTTTTCGCCGTCAATGGCCTGCGCGATCACGGGGATCATCGCGGCCTGCTGACGCGGCAAAGTGACCGGGGTGGTGATGTTGTACGCGAACAACTCCCCTGCCTTCTCTCCCGCCGCCCGCGCCGCG
>JACMJB010000077.1 GCA_014380815.1 Armatimonadota bacterium | reverse complement strand
TTCTGGATGCTGCTCGGAAATCCGTACCAGTTATTGCTGAGCGTGTTGTACGGCACCATTCTCGCACTGGCAGCGCCGCGAAACGCGTCCCGCGGCCTGATGGTGGGGTTCTCGCTCTTCTTTTTTGCGACGGTTCTGGGGATGGCAGATGCTTCGGAAAACCCGTGGGTCGCCGGCTGCGAGGTATTTCAGCGGAACTGGTACTGGATGGCGCCGCCTCTTATCGGTATGTCCTGCAGCACGGGACTGGTCACCGCGATTCGGCGAGGGGCAGCACCACGACGCCCGGCAACGAGAACGTAGGCGGCGGGGATCTGCCCCAACTAAGCAGTTTGTAACGAGCAGGACCAACTACCATAATTTGCACCTAAAAAATTTTTATCTTCACACTCTCTTAACAAAGACAGCAATCAGGTCTGGTAGAATCAGTCGTAACCAAGGTAGCTGAATGCTGCGAAGGACAGGAGATAATTAAATGGGCCGTGCTCGTGCCGTTAAATACCGTGGATTCACACTGATAGAGCTGCTGGTGGTCATTGCAATCATAGCAGTCCTAGCCGCTATACTTTTCCCTGTGTTCGCCCAGGCGCGTGAGAAGGCGAGACAAGCCGCGTGCATGAGCAACCTAAAGCAGATGAGCGCCGCCCTGCGAATGTACATCCAGGATTCCGACGAGACATTCCCCGTGGCCGATGAGCGTAACGAGGCGAATGCCTTTTACACAACGGAATGGCAAAATGTCATCTACCCTTACCATAAGAGCGTACAGATCTATCGGTGCCCGTCGGACGCTACCCCCGAAATGCTTCAAGATCGGCCCACTGACCAGTTTGGAGTCGCGGAGCGGGACCACCGCTACCCTCTGAGCTATTCGTACAATCCAAATCTCGGCGATATCGAACTTTCCTCCGTTCCGACTCACACCCCCAAACCGGTATCGGATGCCTACGTAAAGAAGCCCTCTGACGTGATTTTGCTCATGGAGGGCAAAAGCTTTAGTCGCGTCCCGCGTCCTACGGCATCCCAGGGTCTTGACTTCCTGGGGAGATCATCCTTGTTTGTCGCTCAGTTTCATATCAACCCGGTGGGTGCCGACATGCATGGCGGTGACAAAGGGTGCCGGCAAATGCCTCGTCACTCCAGCAACAGCGGTTCAAACGTTGCGTTCTGCGACGGTCACGTAAAGTTTCACGCTTTTAAAGGCGCTCCGAGCCTTGAGCGGGTGCTCCCCTATGTGGATCACATCGTGCCGGACAAAGAATCAGGGTTCTACAACTATAAATGGACTTCAGGCTACCCGCCAGGTTCTTCGTGTGACTTTTAACACGATGCCTCAGAAGTCTTAGTGATGTGTCTAATGTCCGTTTGGGTTCAGCAATGGAGTTTACAAGTTGGTCCTTAATCGCAGGGGGGACAGTGTAGTTTCCCCAATGACCCGGTGACCCGGTGAAGACTCAAGGAGACAGCATTATGTGCCGTACGGTACGTTCGCTGACCCGTCTGGTCGCTTCTCGATCTGACCGTTTGTTACGCAGGGACGTGCCTCTCATCTCGACAGCGGCTCTGCCATTGCTTACCATCCATCAGATCGGCGTTCGTGGTCTTGGCAGCCTCTAGCAATCATCTCGGTCCTCTCATGCCGCGTCCGAAAGACGCAAAGTAGGAGTAGTTCTAAATGCAACTGAAGCAATTTACGTCACCGTTTACCAAGCCCGTTGGGCTTACGCTGGGTATGGCACTCAGTTTTAGTCTGGCGCAGGTCGCCAGCGCTCAGACCGTTACGGTCTCCAGCATCCAGGGGGGGTCCTCAGCACTTCAAGGCGATTATCGCCCTGCCTCATTCCTGCCGGGAGCCATTCCTCAGGTCATCTCGCAGTTGAACTCGGGGATCACCAACTACAAGAACACGGGCCAAGTGGACAACTTCATCGTCTCCACCGGCATAACCTTGAGGAGCAACCCAGGCGCTTTCTCCGAAACGGTCACGGATGCGATGATCCGGTACAACGAGATTGCCCCCGGTGACATCCGCGTCATTGTTCTGCTCCGCTCGGACTCCGGTCAGGGAGTTCGCTATGTTGCGAACAAGATGTTCATCCAGGACTGGGTCTCAGAGAATTTCCGCTACCGTGACAGCGGTGGCGCGTTTCAACCGGTTCTGGATGCGGCTGGAAACGGCGTCGCTGGCGCACCACCTGCCGCAGTGGCTGTCGCTCAGTACCTGATCGCCAATGAGAACAACGCCACGATTGAGAATATTGACACGGGCATTTCTGACGTTACGGCAGACTCGGTAGTGCGCTATGCCAACTTCTCCAACCTTGATCTGGCGGGACTGAATGGCATCATTTCGCGCCGCGTCGGTGTCATCACGCTTCTGCAGTTGTACAACGCGTCGCTTTCAAGCCTGCCTGGCCAGACTTCACCCCTCAACTTCTCCCGATCGAACATCCGTGATTTGGTGAGCGGAGATGCACGCCCGTTTGGCATTTCGGAAGCCAATATTCGTGAAACCACGTCTGGTACCCGTATCACTCAGGTGCTCAGCAATCAGGTTACACTTCCTGTGACGGTGAACTCGCCGGGTCCCGGCTTCCCAGCGAACTACCTGAACTTTGCCTTCGACAATCCCACCATCAGCGCGGGTGATCCATTCACGAACCTCACGCAGAACGGCACGGGCAACATGCTGGGTAGAGTGAATACTTCGTCGGCCAGCTTCGGCTACTCCTTCGTTACCGGTACTGCTGGCAATACGCGCGCCAACATTCGCGTTGGCGCCGTAGACGGGATTCTCCCCTACAGCAAGACGGGCGGCGGCGCCACGGACATCTCTCTTCCCAACAACAACGGGCAGGCTGCCTACGGCACCTCTGTCTACTATACGAATGTTCTGAACGGTCAGTACAACAACTGGGTGTATGCGAACTCCTTCTCATTGCCTGCAGGAGATCCGGTCGCAGATAGTCTCCGCGACGCTCTGAATTCCAACGCACCGCTAGTTCATCAGCAGGGGTTGCTCACCGTAGCTGAGTTGAACGCGAACGGTGTAGACCGTGACTTCTTCGTCTCGGATATCACTGGCGAGCAAGTTACTGACGGTCAGCGCGTTGTCTTCCGGGCTGGTACGTCCTCCCCGTTTCCTGGCAACGTCGAGCGACCAGTGAACGATTCAAAGTTCACCTCGCAGTCTGGTATTCCGACCGGTACGATCAACCCGGGTTCGCAGTCCCCGATTCAGATCACCTATCGTAATGTCGGTCGCACCACTTGGACCGAGGATGCCTTCTATCGGCTGGGTACCATCCCGATTGACAGCACCACCTTTGGAAGCAACCGGCGCCCGCTGCCAACAAACGCTTCTGTCAAGCCAGGAGAATCGGTGACCTTCAGCTTCAACCTGCAGGCTCCGGGACAGGGGACTTACAACTTCCAACACCGCATGGTCCAGGATCTGGTTGAGTTCTTCGGTGAGACAACTCCCTCGAGTACCATCACTGTTGGACCCACCGTACCCCCAGCCAACACGGGCACCAACAACGCCGAAGTCGTGTCTGTGACGGGCGTGCCCAGCACCGTCAAACAGGGCGGTCGGTTTAACGTTGTGATCGTTGTTAAGAACACCGGCACGTCAACTTGGACCGAGTCGAATCTGTACCGCCTCGGAACACGAAGCCCGCAGGACAATGTGTTCTTCGGGTCAAACCGCATCAACCTGCAGCAGGCAAGCGTTGCGCCTGGTCAGAATGCGACCTTCACCTTCGCGGCCCAGGCACCGCCTGCTCGGCCTGAACCTTACGTGTTCCAGTATCAGATGCTACAGGAAACCGTCGAGTTCTTTGGCCCAGCAACCAGCCCGGTCAACATCCAAGTCACCCAGTAATCACTTCGCGTGACTACGAACAAAAGCCCTCCGTGGAAACACGGGGGGCTTTTGCTTTTAGCGTTCACGCATCCTGTAGTCCCTAGTAGTCTCCAACAGTCTAAGCTGCGAGCAGTTTGTCGCTGCGCATCTCGGGCAGTATGCCGGGGATGAGCAGGCGGGGCACGATCCTGCCGCTGGAGTCGGCATCCACGACGATGGTGTCGCCCGGCGCGAACTCTTTTCGCAGAAGGCCGGTGCTGATCGGGTTATCTACCAGGCGCTGAATGGTGCGGCGCAGCGGACGCGCGCCATAGAGCGGGTCGAACCCCTGTTCGGCCAGTTTTTCCCGGGCGGCTTCGGTGACTTGAAGCTGAATGTCCCGCTCGGCAAGCGCGCTTTCGGTACGCCTGAGCAGCATCGTGACGATCTTCCCGATCTCCTGACGATTCAGGGCATGGAAGACGATGATCTCGTCAATGCGGTTGATCAGCTCCGGGCGAAGGTGCCCACGCAGCTCCACCGTGACCTTTGCCTGCATCTTTTCATAGCGCATCTGCGCCTCGGTTTCGGTGGCATCGGCGGGTATGGCCTCGATCAGGTGCGAACCGATGTTGCTGGTCATCAGAATGACCGTGTTTTTGAAGTTCACGACCCGTCCCTGACCGTCGGTCAGTCGCCCGTCGTCAAGGATCTGAAGCAGGACGTTGTAAACGTCCGGATGTGCTTTCTCGATCTCGTCCAGAAGAATGATCCGGTAGGGGCGACGTCGCACCGCCTCCGTAAGCTGACCCCCTTCCTCATAGCCGACATAGCCAGGCGGCGCACCGATCAGCCGCGCGACGCTATGTTTTTCCATGTACTCGCTCATGTCAATGCGGACCAGCGCCGCCTCATCGTCGAACAGGAACTCGGCGAGCGCCTTGGAAAGCTCGGTCTTGCCCACCCCGGTCGGACCGAGGAACAGGAATGAGCCGATGGGCCGCTTCGGGTCGCTGAGGCCCGCGCGGGACCGCCGAATCGCCTCGGCCACCGCCTCGATCGCGGCGTTCTGACCGATGACTCGCTTGTGCAACTGGTCCTCAAGGCCCAGCAGCTTTTCGGCCTCGCCCTCAAATAGACGCGTAAGGGGAATGCCGGTCTGCTTGGCAATGATCTCCGCGATGTCTTTTTCGTCCACAACGGAGCTGCGGCCTGTCTCGTTCTCCCAGGCATCGCGGGCCGCGGTGTATTCGGCGCGCAGTTGCTGTTCCTCGTCGCGCAGGTGAGCCGCTCGTTCGTAGTCGCGCGCCTCGGCGGCAGCCTTTCCCTCGCTGATTACCTGGGCGAGTTTCTGTTCCAGGTTCTTGATGCTGCCCGGCATCGAGGAGAGCGTGATCCGTACCTTGGAGGCTGCCTCATCCATCAGGTCAATCGCCTTGTCCGGCAGGAATCGCTCCGTGACATAGCGTGAGGACAGGTGGGACGCCGCCACCAGTGCCTCGTCCGTGATCTTGACTTTATGGTGCGCTTCGTATTTGGGCCGGAGGCCCATCAGGATCTGGACTGTGTCTTCCGCGGTCGGTTCGGGGACAAAGACCGGCTGAAAACGGCGCTCCAGAGCGGCGTCCTTCTCGATGTTTTTCCGATATTCGTCCAGCGTGGTCGCACCGACGCACTGCAGTTCTCCGCGCGACAGAGCAGGCTTCATCAGGTTCGAGGCGTCCATCGCGCCCTCGGCAGCGCCCGCCCCAACCAGTGTGTGAAGCTCGTCGAGGAACAACACCACCTGACCGGCAGCTTTCTTGACCTCCTCCATCACCCCTTTTAGCCGTTCCTCGAACTCACCACGAAACTTCGCGCCCGCGATCATCGCCCCGAGATCCAGCGAAAGCAGGGTGCGCCCCCGCAGCGATTCCGGAACGTCGCCCGCGATGATCTTCAGCGCCAGCCCCTCGGCGATCGCGGTCTTGCCCACGCCCGGTTCGCCGATCAGGACCGGATTGTTTTTGGTGCGCCGCGAAAGGACCTGGATCACGCGGGTGATTTCCTCGTCCCGCCCGACGACCGGATCAATCTTGCCGTCACGAGCAAGGGCCGTGAGATCGCGGCTGTATTTTTGCAGCATCTCGTACTTGCCCTCAGCATGGGGGCTGTCCACGCGCTGGCTCCCGCGAATCTGCTGAAGCGCACGGTAGACCCGCTCCTCATCCACTCGGAACTGCGCCAGGATACGCGCCGCGGGGGCTTCCGTTTCTTTGATCAAGCCCAGCAGCAGGTGCTCGACACCGACATACTCGTCCTTCAGGCGCTTGGCCTCGGACTCGGCAAGATCCAGGACGCGCTTGCCACGCGGCGTGATGTAGATCTGCGCCTCGCCCCCTCGCTCAGTCGCGCCGCTTACCTTGGGCGAGCGGGCAAGCTCCTCCTCGACGCGGCGGCAGACCTCGCGTGACTCAACCCCGATACGCTGGAGAATCTGCTGCCCCAGACTGTCTTCCTGCTCCAAGATGGCGAGCAAGATGTGTTCGGCGTCCAATTGGTTCTGTTTGTAGCGCCGGAGAATGTCCTGGCTCGCGCTCAGAACGTCCCGCGCCCGCTCGGTAAAGCTGTCAAACATCGTGATTTCGACCTCCTGATTCTCGCCTGTCCCTTGTGGCTGCCTGCCGCAGCACTTCCATTTCGGACTGCACCTGCTCCAGCCGCTCCAGCAGGTCGAGGATCATGGCGACCCCCTGCAGGTTCACCCCGATCTGTGTGTAGCTTTGAATGCGCCGGACTCGCTCGATATCGCGGTCCGAATACAGCCGGTTTTTCCCGACTCGCTGCGGGTTCACCAGCCCCTCGCGCTCGTACATGCGCAGCGTTTGCGGGTGGATCGGGGTCTCGTTCGGTTTATCCCGCCGCACCAGTCGGGCGGCGATCGAGATGGTGTACAGTGGCTCTTCGTCGCTCATTTCCGCGCCTCTATTTCGCTGCATCGGCGGCGTTCCGCAGTTCGGTCAGCAGTTCCTGCTCCCGCGGCGAAAGCGTTTTCGGGACCGTGATCTTCACCCGAGCATAAAGGTCTCCGCGCCCCGGTTCCCGGAGCCGCGGCATTCCCTGTCCCCCCAGGCGAAATGCCTGGCTGGTCTGCGTCCCGGGTGGCACCGTCATGGTCAAACGGGACCCCTCCATCGTGGGAACGGCGGCTTTGCCCCCGAGGGCCGCGTCCAGATAGCTCACCGGGACATCCACATAGAGATCATCACCCTTGCGCTCGAACGTGGGATGAGCGGCGATCAGAACGTTCAGGAGCAGGTCGCCGGGTCCCGCCGGTCCGGGGCTTCCCTGACCGGAGAGCCGAATCTTTTGACCATCGCGCACCCCGGCAGGAATCTTTACCTCCACCCGGCGATCCCCGCTCTGCGCCTGCAGCGTAAGCCCTCGCGTCCCACCGCGGAACGCCTCTTCGAGCGTCACAGTGATCGGCGCTTCGGCATCATTTCCTTTGCGGGGCGGCGCGCTGGGCGAGCGGGCGGTGGCGCCCGCCCCAAAGGGACTGGTGGTCCGCCGACCGCCGGAAAACCCGCGCGGGCCTCCGGGGCCGGAATCACCAAAGAGCGTCGCAAACAGATCGGACAGGTTCCCCGATTCGTCCACTGCCTGCCCGCCATATTCCACGCGGTAGCCCGCGCCACCGGCTCCCCCCGGGAAACCACCAAACCCACTGGGGAAACCCTGGCCCCCGCCCGCCGCGCCGTCAGTTTGGGAGTAGGATTTCCACTGATCGCCGAAGCGGTCATACTTTTCGCGCTTGTCGGTATCGGAAAGGACTTCGTAGGCCTCGGAAATATCTTTGAACTTCTCTTCGGCTGCCTTGTCGCCAGGATTTACATCGGGATGGTGCTTGCGGGCGAGCTTCCGGTAGGCGGACTTTATCTCTTTTTCCGATGCCGTCTTCTCGACCCCAAGAAGCTTATAATAATCTTTGTAATCTGGTCCCATGACGGCTGCTCCCTTCAATCTCCGATGGCTCTCCTGCATCGGACGCAAACAACTTTAGCGCATTGCTGTAACCAGCATCTCCGAAAACGGGGCTTCCTGGAGGAAGCCCCGTTTTGGCGGTCGAGGGACCGGGTGCGGTTCGAGGCGCGATCCGATCACAAGAGGCCGCTGGCTTCTCTACGCCTCGGTTTTGAAGTCGGCGTCAATCACGTCGTCTTTGTCTTTTGGCTTTGCACCAGCCGTGTCATCCGCGCCATTGTTGTAGACCTGGGTCTTTTCATCCGGGGCCGGACCAGCCGTGCCACCTTCGGTCTCGCTTGCCGCCGCCTGCTGATACAGACGGGAGGTGAGGTCATAGGTGGTCTGCTGCAGAGCGTTCAGCGCCGTCTCCAGACGTGAGGTGTCATCGGACTCGACCGCGCTTCGGACATCGGCGACCTTGGTCTCGATGCTCGCCTTGTCTTCTGCCGTCACCTTGTCGCCCAGATCCTTGACGGTTCGCTCGGCCTGGTAGACCGCCTGGTCGGCTTTGTTCCGCATCTCCGCCTTATCGCGCTGGCGGCGATCCTCGTCAGCATTGGCCTGCGCCTCGGCAACCATACGCTCGATGTCGTTCTTATTCAGGTTCGACGAGCCGGTGACCGTGATGCTCTGCTCCTTGCCGGACAGCTTCTCCTTCGCGGAGACCGAAAGGATCCCGTTTGCGTCAATATTGAACGTCACCTCGATCTGCGGCGTACCACGCGGGGCCGGGGGGATCCCGGAGAGCTGGAAGTCGCCCAGCATCTTGTTGGCGGCGGCGATCTCACGTTCGCCCTGGTACACCTTGACATGGACATCGCTCTGCCCATCGGCTGCAGTCGAGAACGTCTCCGATTTGCGGGTGGGGATGGTCGTATTGCGTTCGATCAGCTTGGTCAT
>JACMJB010000076.1 GCA_014380815.1 Armatimonadota bacterium | reverse complement strand
CCGTGGCCCCCCGCCGAGACGCTGCGACCCGGCGCGGAGGCGACCGGGTGGATTCTTCTGGACACCGTCTCGCTGGGCTATGAGTTATGGCGCCAGTTCAACGCCTTCCCTCCCACGGTCAAGCAGATGCCGGGCGGCCTCAAGGGAGAAAAGAGCGAGGACGAGAAAGGCGGGAAGTCGGACAAGAGCGACGGCGACAAGAAGAAGTCCCCCTACCTCAAAGTCAAAGCGCCGAAGTAGAAGCAGTGGAGGAGTACTCAATGACGAATAGCCACCTGCTCGGTTTTGCCACTTTCGGCGGCTTCGCGCTTCTGGCGTTGCTGCTGGGGGTGGTCGGGAAAAAGCACCCTCAGCTTGCCGGGGACCCGGCGACTTTTCGCGTGGCCGCCGGGCTGGTCGTGCTGGGGGCGGCGCTGGGCTATGGCGCGTTCGTGCTGGACTACGGGATGCGAGTGACCACCCTGCACGAGGAGTGGGTCGAGGCGCGCGCGGGCAGCGCGGCGCGGACGGTCGCGTTCACGGTGACGCACCCCGGCACGGTGCACGAACTGTTCCTCAGTCCCTCCTCGGACCTTCTCGCCCCACCCCGCGCGCGCGCCGTGCTCTCGGTCTCGCTGACGGGGCCGGGAGGAGCGGTGCTGCTGGGCGAGCGCACCGAGCGGTTCGCGGTCCTCGCAGGGACGGAGCGCGACCGGGCGGACTGGGAGGGCAGAACCCTCTCCTTCACCCCTACAGTCGCCGGGCCGCACGCGGTGCGGATCCGGCCCCTTTCGCCGGGTATCCCGCGCATCCAGGTGCGTCTCGTGGACCCACTGAAGCGCGATGGCGAGCGGCCCTCCGGGTATTGAAGCGCAGGTGCAGGCCGTCCACATTTTTGCGAAAACGGGCGACGCTATACAGGAACCACACCAAAGATTCCGCGCGGTGTCAAGCCCCACTCACCGCCCCTTTGTCGCCCGTGATCTATCGGGCGAGGATCTCCGCGATCTCCGCTCCATCCGATACCGGGGACGAGAGCGCCCCCAGGTCGTCAAACTCCAGCTTCACCACCAGCACGGTATTGCCGTGCGTGTTGACCGGTAGGCCGCGCAGCCGCAGGTAGGGCTGGTGTTCGACATGGTCCGAAGGCACCAGGTCCAGCTTCCACTCGATCGGCTCCCCGGTGTTGAGCAACGTGGACCGGAGCGGCGCGATCTGGATCGGCTTCAGCTTCACCGCATGGGAGATCGGTTCGCGGTGCAGGATCACATACAGCGTGTTCGCTTTGCGCGTCAGTAGCACCGCACGATTGGCGGTCACCTGCGAGGCCGGTTCGGTCTCCTCGAACGCCTCCCGGACGCGCTGGTACCAGTCCCCGACCCGCCGCAGGATCGCGGTCGCTTCTCCAGGGATCGTGCCGTCGGCCTGCGGGCCGACATTGAGCAGGTAGTTGGCGTCGCGCGCCCGGTACTTGGCGATGGAGCGCAACAGGTGGGCATCGCTGTAGTAGTCCTCGTCGCGCCGGAACCCCCAGCTTTCGGTCCCCACCGACTGATTTGCCTCGGTCACGCGCCCAAAAGTCAGCAGGTCGTCCACATCGGTCTCGTAGTCGCGTTCAGGCGTACCGAAGTCGCCGTCGTCCATACCCCGGTTGTTGATGACGGCGGCAGGCTGCAGCGTTCGGATCAGGTCGTTGATCGAGCGGTCCACCGCCTTCGGCACGTTCATGTCCCACCAGAAGCCGTGGATCGTACCGTAGTTGGTGCAGAGTTCGCGGACCTGCTCGCGCAGGAATTCGAGGTACTTGTCCCAGTCCGGGGCATCGCCGGGCTGCGGCGGCAGTTCGTGGTGGCGTCCCAGATTCGGGTAGTTCGGATGGTGCCAATCCGCCACCGAATAGTAGAGGCAGAGCGGCACGCCGCGGCGCTGACAGGCCGTGGCCAGCATCCCCACGATGTCGCGCCCGTGCGACGTATTCGTCGTGTTGAAGTCGGTCTGCTGGGTGTCCCACAGACAGAAGCCGTCGTGGTGCTTGGTGGTCAGGCACAGGTATTGCATCCCCGCCGTCTCCATCAGATCCAGCCAGGCATCCGGGTCGAACTGGACGGGGTTCCACTCGCGCGCCAGCGTGACGTACTCCTCGCGCGGCACGCGGTGCCGCCACTGCTCCTGCTCGTGCCAGCCGTGGATCGCGTATAGCCCCCAGTGGATAAACAGGCCGAAGCGTTTTTCAAAGAACCAGTCGCGCGCGTCGTGGAATCGGTGCATGGTAGGCTTATCTTCCGCCTTTCCGTCTTTTTAGCGTTTGGGGACCACCGGAAGGGGCCGCCGCCTGGGGCAGGATCTCGCCGACCAGAAGGGCCTCGGCGACCGAAGGCGCGTGATCGGCGAACGTTTCGGGATGGTCGAGGAAGTCCTGCTCGTTGCCTTTGATGAACTGATTTTCCGTCATTGGCGGCTGATTGTCCACCTCGATCCATGCGGTTCCCAAATCCGGGCGACCCCTTGATCCCGATACGGGTCCCTTTGCAGCGGACCGTGAACGACGCGCCTGGGGTGGCTTGCCCGCCCGCCATGGGCGACTCCCGTCTGCCCGAAAACCGGGTGTTCCTCGTGACGGCGACCGGTGGTGCCTGCTTCCAGTGATCGCACAGTAGCGGTTTCCCCCCAGCGGCGGCTTCGGAGGTCCGGTTGCCGTGCATCTTTGCCAGCACCCGCTGCATCACCCCGGCCCAGAGGCCATGCCCCGGGGATCGTCGGAGGGGAGCCGTCGCTGGTGAAGGTGGTCTTGCCATTGGCGGTGCGCCACCGGCGGTCTCCGGCGTACGGACGATCAGCGTTCCCGCCTGCTCCGCGCATGACGGCGAGGCTCATCTGGACCGATGGCAGCCCGTGGTGCTTGGCGATCTGCTCATGGAAAGGTCATGGCGCGCCAGCCGTGCGGGTCGGTAACGCTGATACCCAAGTGAGCGACCGTGACCGCCTCCCCACGCTCCAGCTTTCCAAAGACAGAGGCAGGTCGCGCCGGATCGTCTATTCCGGCACGGGGGAGAGCTAACTCGGCGCGAGGCCGGAAGGGTTTACGAGCAGCAACAGTGCGCCTAGAGAAGGCGCGAGAGTCGGTTTTTTACAGGGCATTCCGTTCTTTGAGCTTCACTGCTGGAAGGTCTTAAAAACTTCCAGGCCACGCAACGCTCGCTTCCGAGCCAGCGTGTCGAGTTCGGTCCTCTTAGCCCGTGTTTGAAAGGCTTCCTCGACGTTTCCGGCCCGCTCCAGCGCGTCGGCGAGGCTGCTGTAGCTGATAGAGATGGCAGAACTGGTGAACATCCAATCGAGAAATTCGTTGTAGGGGTTGGTCTCCGTGTCGGCTAATGCCAGCGCCATCATCTTGTCACTGAAGCCGACTGCTGTACGCGCCGCGGAGACTCCAGAGGCAGAGTCTCCCGTCGCCAGATGCGCCTTCACGGCCACAGCGACGTTTTCTGGAACGTGTAGGATGTAAAGACCGTAGAGGGCATCACTCACCCCGATGTCAACCGGATTGAGTGGAGCCAGTATCTTGGGGACCGCGTACAGATACGAGGCAGGCCGAAACGTGCCGCCGTTGCCCTTCTCCAGAGCGGCGAGGCCCGCCGTGAGGTACGGAGAATCAGGGGAACGTGAAGCAGCTTTTCCGGCATCCTTTTTGCTGCCGATTTCAGCGCCCTTTCCACCGTAGCGCTCCAGCAGGAGGTTTGCGAGAAGATACCAGTAGAAGGCGTTCGCGGGGTCCTTTTCCGCCGCCTTAGCAATCGAAGCGGCGGCGGCAATCGGGTCGCTGCTCTCCTGCAGATAGTACAACTGATACCAGAGTGTCGGGGAGCGGCGGTCGAGTTTTAGCGCCTTCTCATACGCGGCAATGGCCTTTCCAGGGTTCCATCCTTTGCGGCTAAAATCCGCCACGTAGGCATCGCCGAGAGACTGCCAGTACCGCGCGTTCCCCGGCGCGAGGGCAAGAGCGGCCTCAAACGCCTCGACGATATGCGGGGTGGTGGGAATGAGTTTTTCCTCCAGCCAGGGTTCGTACTGACCGAAGGTTGAGGAGCCAGGGAGGTTCTGCACGAATTCAGAACCGATCCGCCTGATGAGTATCATCCCCCAGCCACGCACGAAATGCGCATTGGCACGCTCGGAGTCCGTGCGAGCAGCCGCCACAGCAGCCTCCCACTCCGCCAGCGCCCTCCTGCACAGGTCGCCTGCACGCTCTTTCGCCTGCGCCGGGGTCAGTGTAAACGCTTTGTTGTCATCCCGCGTCGTGGAAGGCACGGGAAGGAGCGGCGGTTTGGCCCCGTACAGCAAACTCTCGCTATCGGATTGCGCTCGCTCCCAGGCAGCGTAGCGCACCGGATATTTTGCCTTCTGTTTTTCGTAGGATGCGGCACTGCGGGAGGCGTCGTGGAGAACCACGGCACGCCGCACGAGAGCGCAACCGAGCGCCAATCGGTATTCCGGATTCTTCGGCTTCAGGCGAACCGTCTCGCCGAGGTGCCGGGCGGCGTCTTCCAATCGGCGACCGCGATACACCAGGCTGACACCCGCCTGG
>JACMJB010000075.1 GCA_014380815.1 Armatimonadota bacterium | reverse complement strand
TACCGCTTGCCCTCCTGGACACACCCGCTACACGGGCGCTGCTCGAAGCCCTCGAAGCAGCGGCAGCGGCGGGCGCGGCGGTGGACCGAGAACGGGGCTGGATCGATGCCGACGGGCGGGCGGTCGGCTTCGGCGAGACGCTGGATGGAATGGCCGAGCAGCTCCGGGCGGAAGTGATCGGACCCACCGGAAGAGACGGTCAGCAGTGAAACGGAACAGCATCGCCCCCGGTGGGTATGGGGCCACCTCACGAAACGGATCACAGAGCACGTTAAGGATGGAACGGATAACGCACTGTGTGAAAAAAGAATGAAAATGCAGGTAACCAGGACGATCTATGGGATCTCCGGAGTCGTTTTTTCCGTGATTTTCAGGCTGCGTACCACCTGCTCATAGGTGCTGCGAAACGCCGCCTGCTCCGCCACCGACGGAGTCTGGCGCGTGTATTTGATCTGAAGGGCATACCGCTCCTCTTCCGACAGTACGAAACGCAGCGCAGACGACGAATGAGGATCAGGATAAACGGCGACACGGTCATTATCAATCTGGGGCTTTCGCCGGGGATCTACGAGTCCGGCCATCACGAATATTTCTCCTTGCTCTGGTCCTGGTACCCACCGATGAAATACGGGAGGCACCCAGGGACGCACGGCAGAGTATTGATCTACCGGTTTGATGATGAGGATGGAACGTGCCTGATTTGCCTGCTGTGCCTGATTTGTTTGAGCAGGCGAACTCTGGAGATGCCAGCCGCGGGGGCACAGGAATTCGAAGCGGGTTCCCTCGGCATCGAGCGGTGGACTGACAAACCGGTAGAGATTCCCCCGGCCCGTCTGCCGCTGCGAAAGCGACAACCCCGCAACGGTGGCAGCAACGAGCAGGAGGATAAATCCTCCCATGACTATCGCGGTTGCCCAGCGCAGGCGTGGGCGTGACGATGCCCTCAACGGCTCCATGGTTATTATGTCTCTCCTTTATGTTTCGCCGTCTAGCCGCGGAAATCTTCGTTTGGCTTGAACCAATTGAACCAATTACGCCAGTTTCAGCGACAGCGCCGTCGACAGCGCAACGGCCAGAGCATTGACAGGAACACCCTCAGATGATTCTCGAAACTCAACGTGGTGAGATTTCTCTACTGCGGCGTTTCAAGAACGGTTTGCGAGGATTGGGGTGTCTCACGAGTTGATGGCTGCGACGATTCTCGATTTGTGTTCTCACAAAGGGTCGTTTTTAAGAAACGGTTGCCCTTAATGTGCTCTGTGATCCATTTCGTGAGGCGCCCCCAACTACCTGCTTTACACTCATCTCTGAGTTCGGGGCTTTGCCGGGTCTGACCAAATCTGCAAACGACTGATGCTTTTGATCGTCCCGCTCCAAAGTCCCAGGTGTCCCTGCTGCTTTGCGTCAAAGACTCCTTCGATCAGACAATACTTCATGCTGTACTGCTTACCTTGACTGCGAAGCTTATCCGTTAATTCTATCCAGACACCATTACCAAGGAGGGCATGCTCATAGTCCTCGCGATGCGGATAAAGAACGTTTCCCTCAAACTCGATCCGAACAAAGCCGATAGTGCGAACACGAATGCCGTGATACTTCTCCGGCATCGTGACCAGACGAACAAGCGGTAAATCAGCAGGCTCTGAAAACATCTTTCTTTAGTCTCTCCCACCGGGGCCAAAGACCTCGGTTCTCACCCGCAGCGCCATCATACAAACGCTCTGTCGTTCTTCCGAGAACGGGTTACGCCCTTTTTCGCTAAATCCCACCCTGGCGGGCGGCGGCGATGAAGTGGTCTGCGGTGCGCAGGCTGAGGGCGATCTGGGTCAGCGCAGGGTTTACGGCGAGGGCACTGGGGAAAACCGAGTTGTCGCAGACGAACAGGTTCTGCAGGTCGTGGATCCGCGCATCTGGATTCACGACCGACGACCGGGCATCCTGGCCCATGCGGCAGGTGCCCAGCGTATGCGCAAACCTCTGAAAGGACCAGGTGTTTCGCTTCGCCCCGGCGGCGTCCCAGATCGCGCGCATCGTTCGGTCCGCGTGCGCGGTCATCCGCTGCTCGTTTTCGCCCGCCGTATAGTGAACCCTTGGTTTGGGCAGCCCTCGTTCGTCCTTTTCGTCTGAAAGCTCCAGGTAGTTGTGGTCGTAGGGCAGCCCTTCGCCCAGGATATTGATCCCGGCGACATGGTTGTAGCCTGCCAGATGCTCGCGCAGCGCTTCGCCCCAGACCCGCTCCCCGCGCGCGAACTGGGAGGCATACGTGACCGGCATCACGCCGATACTTTGCAGTAGGTAGCCGCCCGCGAAGTCGGCATCCTTGGGGCGGTGGGTGTCCTCGGAGATCAGCCCACCCGGAATCCCTTTGTAGGGGCGAATATCCTCCTCGAACTGCGACCAGAGCTGGATTCCGGGGTGCGCCATGAAGTGACGCCCCACCTGACCGTCGGCGTTACCAAGTCCGTTCAGCAGGAGCAGGCGCGGCGACTCGATGGCACCGGCGCACAGAAAGACCGCCCGGCACGCCTGCCGAAGTTCCTGCCCCTCCTGCTGATAGACGATGCTCGTCACCCGGCTTTTGGAGGAGTCAGTTTCGATCCGGGTGACAAAGCATTCGCTGCGGACCTCCGCACCATTCGCCAGGGCAAGTGGGATGTAGGTGACATCCATGCTGCTTTTGGCCCCGACACTGCACCCGGCCTGACAGAATCCCCGGTTCGTGCAGGCCTTTCGCATCCCTACCCCCTCCACGGAGTATGGCGCGGACAGGGCAGCATTGGGAGCGGGCGAGGTGCGCAGACCGATCTCACGGCAGCCCCGCTCCATCAGCAGCGCGGCCCCGTTCAGTGGGAGCGGCGGCAGCGGATAACCGCCGGAACGCGGTCCGCCCCACGGGTAAGCTGTCGGGCCGGAAACCCCCAGGAACTGCTCCACCTCCGTCAGGTACGGCTCCAGTGCCTCATATGTCAGTGGCCAGTCCGCGCCGACCCCAAAATCCGCGTGGAGCCGAAAGTCATCGGGATGGGGGCGCGGGGTGTACGCGGTGAAGTGCAGCGTGGAGCCGCCGACACCGATTCCGCTGTTATTGTTTCCAAACGCAACCGGGTCGTTCCCCGCGCTCAGCCGCTCATCCATCCAGAACAGCTTGTCGGACTGAGCGCGTTCGTCCGTTGCGAAGTCGCGCACCGGTTCCCAGAATTTCCCCGCCTCCAGTGCGACCACGGAGAACCCCGCCTGCGCCAATCGGGCCAGGATCGGCGAGCCACCTGCCCCCGTCCCAATGACCACCACATCCACCGGCGAGGGGTTCGGAAGGGGCGCAGCGGAACGCGAACGCGGCGGCAAGGCACGAGGTGTCTCCGGTATCAGCGCCGCGGCTTCCTCGGCGGCGGCGATTGTCGGGAGCAGGATGATCTCCCCGGCATCATGCGGCGACGGGTTCGGCGGAGCGTCGGAGGAGGCGGGAAGAGAGTATGGCACGTTCGGCTTCGGCTCCCAGAACTCCAGGACATTCAGGCCGAACCGCTTCCAGCCGCGCGCGTCCGCCATTCCCACATAGCCGATCTCCTCCTGCGCCAGTGGGTGGCTATAGTATATTTCCGCGACTTCCGCGAGCAGTTCCTCGAAAAAGCGTGAGGCTTCCCTCCCCTGCCAGATCTCGCCGGGAAGATCAGGAGCGGCGTCGCGAACCCAACGCAAAACCGTCTCCTGTTCGTCGCTTGTCGCTGCGGCGAAGCTTGCCCGGCGGTGCTGCAGTCGCACGGTCTCGTCCAGGCCCGTCAGGCCCCGGCGGTAGGCGTCGCCGTCGGCGGGGAGCGAATCGTAGCGCCAGCCATTGCCCTTCCGCTCTGCGAGGCGCGCGTCAACTCCCACCGCGACCTCCCGCGCGGAGGGGATCTCCTCGGCCTGGATCGCGAGTAGCCGCGCGCAGACCGCTTCCAGCGTGGCGAAGGTGGTGTCGTCGAAGAAGCGCGGCGTGGGCGCGGCGTCGCGAATCTCCTCCGAGGCCTGGAGGCGGGCTTCCAGCACCTGACGCGTCGGTGGGGTCACCAGATCCGAAGCCAGCAATGCGCGGACTGTGCCCCGCGGATAAGCGGAGGCGGTGGGTTCTTCAGAGTCAGGCGAGGGGTTCGTGATCCGCTGCAAACGAGGTGGAGTCATAAAAACGGTGCATCCGCCAGTTGTTGATTTTGGCGCGGCAACGCGCTGTACCGGCTATTATACCCGCACTTATGACGACATGGAGCGAGGGAGGAAGATGGTGAACGGAGCGCTGTTCGCCATTTTCCTCCCTTTGTCGGTTCCGCTAGTTTCTCTAGTCCGGTGTTGGTCCGCAGGTTGCGATTACGGGATCACTCGCGGGCGCTAAGGGAGGCGGGAGACCGTTGCGTCTGGAGTGCCGGAGAGTGATGATCCGTTTCCGCTGTGCCCCTGCTGCCCCCGTGCCGCCCCCGTGGCGGTCATTCCCGACGCCGGTGCCAGGACCGTGGGGATCGGGATCGCTCCCAGGGGCGGTGGCAGTTCCCCGTAGCTCGCTCCGACCTTCTTTTCCACTTCCTCCAGGGTAGTGAGGCCGCGAATCGCCTTTTCGACTCCATCCTCAGCCATGGAGATCATTCCGTTCTCACGGGCGGCCTCCCGGAGGCTGCGAGTCTCTTCCTGCTTCATGATCAGTGACTGGATGCGGTCGTCCATGGACAGGAGTTCGTGAATGGCGATGCGGCCTCGGGTACCGGTCATGGCGCACTCCGGGCAGCCGACCGGTTCCCAGAGCGAAGCCCCGACTGGGAACGGCCTGCCCGTGATCGCCTCCATCAGCAGCCCGCGTCCCCGGTCCGGATTCGGCACCTCGCGGCGGCAGGCGGGGCAGAGCTTTTTCACCAGGCGCTGCGCGACCACCCCGATCAGCGAGGAGGCGATCAGGAACGGCGGCACTCCCATGTCAATCAGGCGGGTTGGCGCACCCGCCGCCTCGTTGCAGTGCAGGGTCGAGAGGACCAGGTGACCGGTCAGGGCAGCCCGGAATGCGACCTCGGCGGTCTCGGCATCGCGGATCTCACCGACAAGAACCACATCGGGGTCCTGCCGCAGGATGGCGCGAAGCTGCCCCGCGACGGTCAGGCCCGCCGTCACATTGACCGCGCTCTGGCTGATGCGGTCCAGTTCGTACTCGATGGGATCCTCGCAGGTCATGATGTTTGTGGAGGGCGAGCGAAGGGCGTTGAGCGAGGCGTACAGCGTCGTGGTTTTGCCGGACCCGGTCGGGCCGGTCACCAGGATAATGCCGTACGGCTTTTTGATCAGGGACTTGAACGCCCGGTCGTTGCTCCGGCTGAACTGCAGATCATCCAGGCTGAGACGGGCGGAACTGCGATCCAGCACGCGCAGAACGATCCTCTCGCCAAACTGAGTGGGCAGCGACGAGACCCGCATATCCACGCCCTTGCCGTCCACTTTCATCGCGATACGGCCGTCCTGAGGCAGCCGCCGCTCGGAGATATCCAGCTCCGCCATGACCTTGAGGCGCGATGTGAACGGGGCAAGAGAGGCGCGCGGCAGGGTGCGGACAACGTGCAGTTCACCGTCAATACGATAGCGCACCTCGAAGTCGGTCTTGTATGGCTCGATATGGACATCGGATGCGCGGCGGCGCACGGCTTCGGCGAGCAGACCATTGATCAACCGGATGACCGGAGCTTCGTCCTCCAGGCCACCTGCCGTGGCAGTCGCATCGAGGTCATCCGTGTTTTGGAGGCGGCGCATCCCATCTTTATCGTCCAGCACGGCGGTCAGGAGGTCTTCCTCGGACTGGGCGAGTGCATCGAAGAGCTGCGCGCTTTGTCGCTGCTTTTCGGCGTCGCGATAGACCGCCTCAATCGCGGCCCGCAGACTGGATTCCGCCGCCATCAGCGGATCGGCCCGCTTTCCGGTCAGCCGGGCGACCAGATCCAGTCCTTCGACGTTCCAGGGATTGACGACTGCCACCCGCACCGCCTCGCCCAGAACCCCTTGCCGAAGGGAAAGCGGCAGCAGCAAGTGGCGCTGCGCGATCTCCTGGGGGATCAGCTGCAACAGTTCGGGGTCCGGCGTTTCCTCGGAGACCGCGACATAGGGCACATCAATCTGGACGCTTCGCGCGTACGTCATGTGTTCCTCGGTCGCCCAGCCATTGGCGATCAGAGTGGGGCCGAGCGGCTGTCCGGTCCGGGTCTGCTGCTCCAGCGCGAACCGAAGCTGGTCACCGCTGATCACCCCCTCCGCCACCAGGATCTCGCCAATGGGCCGTGTGTTGCGCTCCAGCTGCCCCCGCAGTCGTTCCATGCGGTAGGAGTTTGCCTGGGCATCGGCTTGCAGCGCGAGGATTCGGCGCGCTACCTCTAGGCGAGCCACCAGATCCGCCTGATCCAGCGGCTTGACCAGGAAGTCATCTGCGCCTGCCGTCAGCCCCTCGATCCGGTCTTCGGGCGTGCCGCGCGCGGTCAGCAAAATGACGTATAGGTAAGGCAGAGCAGGGACACCACTGGCACTGGCGGGAGCGGCGGCGCGAATACGGCGCGTCAGCGAAGGACCGTCCAGCTTCGGCATCATCCAGTCACTGATCACCACATCGAAGCGGGGGGTCGGCTCGTTTTCCAGCGGTGTCAGGACACCCCAGGCCTCCTCGCCGTCCACCGCCAGGGTGACCTCATGGCCCAGCTTCTCCAGAGAGCGGCGCAGCACCAGAGCCGAGGTCGAATCATCTTCCGCAATCAGTACTCTCAAACCGGATTCTCCGTTTCCATTGTCGCCGCAGCGGCCCTTGTTACCAGTTTCAGTGCGGGGACCAGGTTTGCCTCCGCCGCTCGCACTTGGTCCCACCATTCGACGGCATTCGTCAGATTTCCCGCCGCGGCCTGCCCTTCCAGCATGCCGCATACCGCTTCCAGGGCTTCCGCCCCGACGGTGCGGCAGCTTCCACGCAGGGTGTGCGCCTCGAAGCAGATCCCGGCAGCATCCCCTGATGAGATCGCCGCCGCCATTCGCCCCAGAACAAGGGGAACGGACTGTAAGAACTCCTCCGCGACCTCCCGCACCAGTTCCGCATCGCCCCCGCAGCACTCCCAGAGCCGGTCCGAGCGCAGGACCAGTCGTCCTTCGTCATCGGTGTTTTGAAGACCGGAGTTTTCCGGCAGTTCTTTTCGTTCTTGGTTCGTATCGGCGGTAGGACTCCAGCGCAGGAGGACCGCGTGCAGTTCCGCCTCATGGATCGGTTTGGAAAGGTAATCATCCATGCCCGCGGCAAGGCACCGCTCCCGGTCTCCCCGCATCGAATGGGCGGTGAGCGCGATGATCGGCAGGCGGCGACTGCCATCTGACGACTGCACCTCCAGACTTCGCAGCCGGCCCGTGGCGGTCATGCCATCCATTTCGGGCATCTGCACATCCATAAGCACCAGGTCAAACGGGGTCGGGCTTTTGGCGGCGGCGAGAGCGGAGTCCAGCGCGGCCTGCCCATTGCCGACAACAGTGACCACGCTGTTCCATTTTTTCAGCAGGTGCGTGGCGACTTTCTGATTGACCAGGTTATCTTCCGCCAGAAGAATGCGGACCCCGCTCAGACCGTCTTTTGCCGGGGCAGCGCTCTCCTTCCTGGGGACGAGAGGCAGCGGTGGGGCGGTGGCTTTCTCCGACGCCGAAGCGATCACCCGCAGCAGCGCGCCCAGCAGTGCATTTCGGCGGACTGGCTTGGAAAGCACGGCACCGAACAGGGTTTCGAGATTCTGGTCGCTCTCGTCGGAGAACCCGGAGGAGAGCAGTATCACCGGCGTTCGCTTCAGCGAAGCCTGCTGGCGCACCCACGTCGCCGTCTGTAGCCCGTCCATACCAGGCATTTGGAGGTCCATCAGAATCGCGTCGAATGGGTCAGAAGCCAGTGATAACCCCCCTGTCTCGCCGGAAAGCAGCGCGATCCCCTCTGCTCCCGATGATGCCAGGTGGACACGGCAGCCCCAGGCGGAAAGCTGTTCGCCGATCACCTGGCGGTTGACGGCATTGTCGTCCACCGCCAGAATACGCAGCCCTTTCAGCGCGTCTGGCGTCGCCGTTTCGCCCGCGAATTGCCCTTCGCCTTTCGGGAATCTTAGTTCGAGGAGGAAGGTGCTGCCCTTTTCCGGCTCGCTCTCCACGGAGATCTGTCCGCCCATCAGGCCGATGATCTGCCGACTGATCGTCAGGCCCAGGCCGGTCCCACCGTAGCGGCGCGTTGTGCTTCCATCGGCCTGAATAAAGCTTTCGAAAATCGCCTCCCGCCGATTTTCCGCGATCCCGATCCCGGTATCGGAGACCGCAATCCGGACCAGTGCCTCCTGCGCGTCTTCCCAGATCACGGAAGCGGTGATGCCGACGTGACCGATCTCCGTGAATTTGACCGCGTTTCCCAGCAGGTTTGTCAGTACCTGCCGCAGCCGACCGCTATCTCCCTTGAGGGTAAGCGGCACCTCCATCGGGGTGACACGGCAGGTGATCTCCAGTCCCTTGCCGTGCGCCGCCGGGGCGACCGTCGCAGTCGTTTCCTCGACAAGCGAGCGCAGGTCGAAATCCGCCTCCTCCAAACGGAGCTTGCCGCTCTCAATTTTGCTGAAGTCGAGGATATCGTTGATGACAGTCAGCAGAGCGGAGGCGCAGGAGCGGATACTTTCTGCGTAATCGTGCTGAAGAAGGGTAAGCGGGGTGTCCATCAGCAGACCGGTCATTCCCAGAACACCATTCATGGGTGTCCGGATCTCGTGGCTCATGTTCGCCAGAAATTCGGATTTCGTACGAGCATGCTTCAGCGCTTCGTCACGGGCGCAGGCAAGTGCGACCGTCTGCGCCTGGAGAAGCGCGGCCTGCTCTTTTTCGCGGCTGAGGGCGATCTCCGCCGCGGCCCGCGACTCGTCCGCTCGGGCGCGGGCGTCCTGCGCCGCCTCTATCAGGCGGCTGCGCTCCGCCTCTTCCAGTTTCTGGCTGGTGACATCCATCACCGTGCCGGACAGATGCGTGATCCTGCCTCCCTGCTCGTCACGCCGGGGCTGCAGGATGAGATAGAGATAGCGGATCGCTCCGTCGCCCGCAGGGTGGATTCGGTAGTTCAACCGCTGCACGTCGCCCGTCTCAAGGCAGCGCT
Source organism: Armatimonadota bacterium (assembly GCA_014380815.1). Taxonomy (GTDB): domain Bacteria; phylum Armatimonadota; class Armatimonadia; order Armatimonadales; family Armatimonadaceae; genus JACMJB01. The sequence goes on along the minus strand of JACMJB010000075.1, from coordinate 2,139 downwards.
CCATCGCCTCCGTGGCCTGCGCGCGGTCCTCGGGATGAATCCTCTCAAGGGCAGCCTGATGCAGGGGTTCGGGTTCCGTGGGATCCAGCCCATGCAGGAGAAACACCTGACGTGACCACTGCGAGGTCCCTTTGGTCAGGTCCAAGACCCAGTTTCCCATCTGCGCGACCCGCTGGGCCTCGGCGAGACTGGCCTCGCTTTCGCGGAGCGCAGCTTCGGCCTGCTTTCGCCGGGTGATGTCCGAGTGAGAGCCGGCCATCCGGTGCGGAGCGCCATCGGCGTCCCGAAGCGCGATGCCACGCGCCAGCACCCAGCAGTAGGAGCCGTCTTTGTGACGCATCCGATATTCGACTTCATATTCCGGGGTCCGTCCCGCAAGATAAGAGTCCAGCGCACCAAGCGCCTGCTGCCGGTCCGCCGGATGAAGCAGCGCCTCCCAGGCGCCGGTTTCGTTTCGCACCTCCGAAGGGTCGTAGCCGAGCATCGCCTTCCAGCGCGGCGAGTAGAACACCTGGTTCCGTGCGATGTCCCAATCCCAGATACCGTCTCTCGATCCCCGGACCGCGAGCTGATAGCGCTCCCGGCTTTCGTTCAGGGCGTCCTCAAAGCGGCTTCGGCGCAGTTCGCTGCCGACCCACTGACCCAGAAGATGCGCAAACTCCTGATCCATTTGAGAAAACACCCTCCTCGTATCCGAAGCAGGGTCGAGAGCACCATAGAAGCAGAGACAGCCGAAGGTCCCCTCGGCGATGAGAATAGGCGAGCAGACGAAGGATACGCTGGCAGCGGTGGCAAAAGCAGGATCGAGGCTGCCGGAGGCGGTCAATGCCTGGCGGAGCGACTCTCGCAGAAGTCGGTTGCTGTCCGCGTCGGTGCCCCCAGCAGCCAGGGTGACTGACTGAAGGATATGACCGGAAGATTCCGCCAGGAAAGCATGCGGAAGACCGAACTGCTGACAGCCGGTGCGAAGCAGGTAATCGAGCTTTTGAGCGAATGTGGTGGTGGCATCGGAGGCGATATCGAGCAGTACGCGCACCCGAAATTCGCTTTGCCGCAGAAGCTGTTCGGCAGCCCGCGCGGCGTCAGCCTGCTGCCGTGCCTCTTTCAGTGTCAGGCGAAGCTCCGCCTCGGTGATGACGGCGGCAGCCAGATCCTGAAGGATCGTTAGATCGTCGTCGGACCAGTGGCGCGGCACGAAGTCCACGGCGGCGAATGCACCGAGGACCTGCCCCCCGGGGAGCGTCAGGGGAACGCCCGCGTATGCGATTACCCCAAGATCACGAATGGCGAGGTTGTCCTGAACCAGAGGGTTAGCCCGCGCGTCCTGGACCACGAGAGGGGTGCTTTGGGAAACCACATGCTGACAGAAGGAATGGGAGAGCGGTGTCTCACGCTGACTTGCCCAGGGTTCCGGCAGGCCAGCGGCGCTTTTGAAGAACTGCCGGTGGTCGTCCACCAGGGAGACCAGCGCGACCGGGACGCCCAGAACGCGCCGCGCGAGGCGTGTCAGCCGGTCGAACGCCTCCTCGGAGGGACTGTCCAGCAGAGCGGTCTGCTGCAGTGCCTTGAGCCGCCCGGCATCGGAGATTCGCTCCGAAACCGAGCAGACATCTTGTGGTGCGCCGCTCTCCTGGCGGACCGCGACGTTCGGAGGGGGAAATTGACCAGGCTGATCCAAAAGGGGCGTCCATTCCACGTTCTTCAAAGAACCCAAGATTTCGGAACCTCGCACGCGCATCCCTCTGCAATTTACATGCCATCGGTGGCCGTTGCGGGTCCTTGCAGGAGAGGCACCAAACGCGATTGGATCGCGTTTGGACTTCTCGCGCGATAAAATAAAAGGAGGAAGGGTTTACGATGACACGACGCCGATTTGCTCTCACCCTGCTTGCCGTTGCCCCGGCGCTTCTCGTGGGGCAGCCTCTTTTTCGAGCGGCAAGCGCCACTGCCCCAACCGACCCCACTACCTGGAGCGCCACGGGGACGCTTCTGGAGTCGTGCACCTGCGCGGTTCCCTGCACCTGTAATTTTGGCGAGGGTCCATCTCCCCACGCTTACTGTCATGCCGTGTTTGCCTACCGTTTTGAGAAGGCGATTTGGGGGGGCGTGGACCTATCGGGGTTAATTATCGGTGGCGCG